>JAGDXZ010000041.1 GCA_023270015.1 Microcaldota archaeon
ATTAAGGCAAGCAGGCTATTCGACGCTCGAACAGGTAGCTGTTGCTTCTCCTTTCGAGCTTGCCGAACTGCTGGGCATAAGCGCAGACAATGCGAAAAAGGCAATAGAGGCTGCAAAGCAGGCCACAACCATTAATTATCTTGAGGCCTCGAAAGTACTTGAACGAAGGCTAAGTATAGGAAAGATAAGCACAGGCTCAAAAGGACTAGATGAGCTGCTTGGCGGGGGCGTGGAGACAAACGGCATAACAGAAGCCTACGGCAAATTCAGCAGCGGCAAAACACAGCTTGGCTTCCAGCTTAGCGTGAATGTGCAGCTTCCTATCGGAAAAGGAGGCCTTAGCGGAGGCACCTTGTTCATAGATACTGAAAGCACCTTCAGGCCTGAGCGCATACAAGAAATGGCAAAGGCACAGGGCTTGGATCCGAAGGCCGTGCTGGACAACATATATGTAGTAAGAGCCACTACTGTCGAACAGCAGATACTTACTGTTGAAAGGGCAGACAAGCTGATAGCAGAAAAGGGAATCAAACTCATTGTTGTAGACTCATTGACATCGCTTTTCAGGGCAGAATTCATAGGAAGAGGCGGCCTTGCTGAAAGGCAGCAAAAGCTTAATGCACATGTCCATAAGCTTCAAAGCTTAGCAGATACCTTCAATCTTGCAGTGTACGTGACAAACCAAGTGATAGACAACCCAGCAATACTTTTTGGTGACCCTACAATACCTGTAGGTGGCAACATAATCGCCCATGCTGCGACAACAAGATTGTACTTGAGAAAAAGCAAGGAAGACAAACGCATAGTTAGAATAGTCGATTCACCCAACCTGCCCGAGGGGGAGGTTGTGATAAAGATAACGCCCGAAGGCATAAGGGATTGATTGTTTGCTTGTCCTTGCAGGAATGGGCCTTGGCAAAGGCGACATCGCTGAAAGAGCGATTGAGCTTGCTATGCAGGCTGATGAAATCTTAATCGAGAAGTACACCTCGTTTTTGGAAGAAGGATACGCTGAGTGGATCGAGAGTAAGACAGGCAAGAAGTTGAAGGAAGTAAGCAGGGAAGAGCTTGAGCAGAATGCTGAAAATACGGTAGAGAGGGCAAGGAACAAGACTGTTTTGCTCCTCGTTCCTGGAGACCCGCTGATAGCAACAACGCACAAGATACTTGCAAACATAGCCGATGCGAAGGGCATAAAAATAGCAATAATACATTCTTCATCAGCTTTCTCCGCGGCGATAGGCGAAAGTAGGCTTTCTTTTTACAGATTTGGGCCTGTGGTAAACATACCATACTGGCAGGAACATTACAAACCAACTTCTTTTGTGAAAACGATTGCAAGAAACTTAGAGCTTGGTTTGCACTCGTTAGCCTTTCTTGACATAAACAGGCAAACCGGCAAGCCCATGAGCATAGAGGAGTGTATAGAAATCCTTGAGAAAGCGGATGCCGCCGAAAAGACTGGTTTGTTCGAAAAGAACCCGCAAGTACTTGTGGAAGCGAACCTAGGAAGGCAGGACCAAGAAGTTATACTTGTTAGGCTCGAGCATGCGAGCTCGCTTGGCAGATTCCTTGTTGGCAAAATCCTAACTCTGATCTTTGTTGCTGGAATAGGCTTGGACGAAGATGGTGTTAAAGGCTTTGAGCATCACCAATAGCGTAGGGTGTAAGCCAACACTCCGGAAGCCACCAGCTCTTCAAACCACAAACTCGCTATTCTGAAGAAGATTGTTATTAAAGCCGCTATGCCGAACGTAATACCTAAAGGACCGAAAAAGGCGATCAAATAACCGAGAAGAGCAGCATCTGTAACACCAAGTGTACCAGGTACTCCTGTCACCATCCCAATAAGAAGGGCAGATGTATAAACGAACAACAGAGTTGGCAAGTAGGATATGCTCATATTTATTCCGAAACTGAGTATGACAAAGTATAGCGCAAGCCCACTGAAAATCATTGCGGGTATGGTAAAAAGCATGGCGTAAGCATAACTGCTTAGAGTAAGAAGCCTTTTGCTTTCAAAATAAGTGTCTCCTACATTGAAAAAGCCCATAAGCTTTTTGTATTTGTAAAGGCGCTTTTTCAAATACCTGAAAGGCTTTTCATAAAAAATGAATACGAAAGGAATCAGCAACAAAATGCTTATCGTAATTGATATCTCGGAATATTTGTGTACTAGAAAAGAGGTCGAAACTGCAACCGCTATGAACCCAAGAAAATCTGTAAAAATGTCTGCTACCACTGCAGGAAATGTTTGACCAAATTTGGTGTTTGTCTGCCTATTAACGGTATACGCTACAGCTGCCCTTCCCCACCTTCCAGGCGTTATATCCATTGCAAACATCGAAAGGTAAATTAGAAAATTCCTCTTCCTTGGCAAATTCACCTTGAGCTTTCTCAGGAATAAATCCCATTTTGGGAATCCGACTATGTCGCTTAACAGCACGCAAACAAGCGCCAAGGCAAAATATTGCAGCTTTATAGATAGCAATGTACCAACAAACTTGTCTACGCCTTCGTTGATTATTGCAAGTATAGAAATTACTAAGAAAATCGCAAGGCTTGCCACAAGCACCCCTATTAAAGCAATTTTCGCCTTCCTTATTCTCTCTTGCTGTTTCCTTGTAAAGTCGTCCATAGCAGCCACTGACAGTAAATTTTATATTGAATGCGCATAAATAAAAACATGGCATGCAAAAGAGAAAATAAAAAGAAGGGCAAAAAGTCGAAGAAATAAAAAAATAGCATACAATAGGCTTAACAGGCTTTGTAAATCTTATTTCTAGCTTGCTTTGGCGTTGGAATTAGGACAGTAGGCTCAAAAATTTTAGCATTATTCAAAACGAATATGCAAAGAAATTTCTTGGTAGCTTTTGATTGCGAAAAAGTGTTGATAGACGGTGAGTTCTTCCCTTCGTTAGCAAATAAGCTGGGCAAAGGGAAAGAAGTCGAAGAAATAACCTTGAAGGGGATACGTGGGGAAATAAGATGGGAGGATGGATTTTATAAGCGAGTAGAAATGCTCAAAGGCGCCCCTTACGAAACATGCTTAGAAGTTGCTAACTCGCTGCCCATAATGAAAGGAGCCAAGGAAACTATAGAAAAGCTGCATAATTTGGGAATTAAAACAATTATGATAACTGGCGGATTCTCGCTTCTTGCAAACAGAGTAAAGGCTAAATTGGGCATTGACTTTGTGTCTTCTAACGAGATGGTTTTTAAAAATGGGAAGCTAGCAGGAGCGAAGCTCTTTGTAGATTCTAAAAAGATTGCTGCCTTGAGCGAAATAAGGGAGCGCAACAATCTCAAAGACGCCATACTTCTTGCTTCGATTGTCGATGGCGCCAACGATCTTACCTTATTTGATGAAGCAAAACTTAAAATTGCGTTTAATGCGCAAGAAATAGTGAAGAGGAGGGCAGATATAGTAATTTCAGAAAAAGACCTTAGAAAAATATTGCCACATGTTGAAGAGGTGTATTTTAAATATGCCAATGCACAAATTTGAATTATATGCTAGAATTAAAGATCAAAAACAAAACTATATATGCCGAAGACGAGTCTACAAAAGCACTACTTAAAAACGGGCATTATGGAGAAGAGGAAAATGGAATTTTAAAATTATCGAATGTGGAAGCCCTTTACCTTATCGATGCCAGGAACGCAACTTGCACTTCAAGTAAAGGCCCTGTCTCGTTTTTTGAACTCGCAAAAGGCGCTTGGAAAAACAAAAAATTTATTGCTAAATATTTTGCCTACAAAGACTGGCGTGACAGAGGGCTTGTTGCTAAAGAACCCAACAAGGAATACGTCCAGCCACAAGAAAACCCTGTGAAGAAATACCCTGCTAACGAGCTTAAGCTGCCGAACTACAAGTTACATGGCATATTCTTCAAGTCGGATCTCATTACTATAATAGAGGAGGATAGTGAAGGAAAGGAGATATACGAAAAATATTGGTTTGGGCAATATGGCTCTTATAAGGCCCCTGACAGAGGAAAGCTTAACAAACTTGATGTTTATGAAACCCTTTTCTTAATAGACCACAAGATGCTTAGCTTGTACAATGCAACAAGAGAAGAGGTATTCGGGCTTGCTGCAAAAAGACATCCGAACTTTCAAAGCCTCTACGATGTTTATTCCGATTGGCGGGAGAAGGGATATGTAGTAAAAACCGGATTCAAATTTGGAACGAATTTCAGAATATATTTTCCTGGTGCAAAGCCCGGGGACGCTAACAGCAAAAAATGGATGCATTCAAAGCACGTATTGCACGTATTTCCAAAAAGCGCTAAGCTTTTAATCTCGGAATGGGCTAGGGCGATAAGGGTGGCGCATTCGGTCAAAAAGACGTTCCTGCTTGCCCTACCTGGCGTTTCTAGTCATAAAGCTGCGAGGATAGACTTTGTGCTTTACCATAGGCATGGCGGCGAGGCAGATAAACCAACAACCATGCCTCCTAAATTTGCAATGCTTACGCTTGGCGAAGAGGAGTACCTTGGCGGAGACGTTCTTGCGCGCTCCATAGAAGAAGCGACAAAAAGAAAGCTAGAGTTGCTTCTTGCAATTGTAGACAGGGAAACTGCGGTAACATACTATATAGTAAGAAGAATCATGCTTCCAAAAAGCAAAAACGAATACTACGAAATAGACTGGCTGCAACCTTGAAGAAGCTACTCGAAAACCATAGATAATGTTTAAATATTTGACATCTAAAAAGTATGTGAGGCGATAGGTGATAATACGCTCCTCTCCGAACTAATGAGGATGGATATATATAGCGATGCGGGCCAGTACCTTGGCGAAGTGCAGGACATCATAATAGATCTCGAAAAAGGTGAAGTCAGCAGGCTGCTGATGGTTCCTTGGAAAACGGCAAAAGGCGACGTGAGGACCATTCTAAGGCAGAAGAGCATACTATACAAGAGCGTAAAGAATGTTGGAGACGTTGTATTGGTCTCGGCCCCTTCAATGCCACAAGAGGCCACAAAAGAAGAAACCGCAGACCTGTCTAGATGAAGCTAGATCCATGGCAGATTCTTTCAGCGTGTGGGCTAGAAACTTCAGGGCGACTATAGATGAGGTTCTGGCCCTACACGAGCACAACGGAAGTTTTGAAGAAATTACCGCTAAACTTGCAGACGAATTTTGGGGCAGGTTCAAAAAGCCGAAAGACATAGAAGATTTTTCTGATGATGTGTTTTTTGAAAAGATTGCACAGCTCGCTCTTTGCGGGGCGGAAAGAGCAACAGGCAAGGAGGCAAAAGAGATAGCTGATTCCTGCTACGCTCTCGGGTTGAAGAAAAACAAAGATTATGGTTCTGACAACATTTTGAAGTTTGGTACCATGGGATTGATAGTTAGAATAGGGGACAAAATAAACAGACTAGCCAACTTGGTGAAAAGCGGCTCATCTGCTGTCAGCGATGAGAAAATTGCAGACACAATAGAAGACATATTCAATTATGCTGTTTACGGAATGATGCTAAGTAGGGGAAAATGGACTTAGGCCGACAAACCAGCAAAGTATAAAAACCGGTCCTGCTATACATAAAACATGGAAAAAGATATCGAAAGACCTAGTATAAATCAAATTCTTGAATCGTTGAATGCCAGAAATGTAGAAATAAGGGCGCCAATCTCAGAAATGTACAGAGCAAACAAAATGGCGCTGGAAGCAGTAAAGAAATATGCGCAAAAGAATGGTCTGGGTTCTAGAGATCTTGTAGTGATAGTACCTAACAATTCTGTTAAGGAGTTTGCAAAGGAAGCACTTTCTCCAGAAATGGATGCTGCTGAAATTTTGACACCATACGAGCTAATACACAGATTCTCCTATGAAAATCACAAGAAATTGATAACAGAAGACTTGCTGCTCTCAACAGCCTACAGCACTTTGCCAAAAACAATGGATGAAAAGATGAGGATTGAAGCTGCAAGGGAAATGGTTAACGCGCTTGAGATTTTACTAAATATGAAAATAGACCTCAACACGCTAGAGAGCAGCAATTTCAAAGACGCATTTGTAAATATTGTGAATGGCAACAGAGTTTATTTGAAAAATTCGAATTTGCACATGCTGGGTGAAAAAGACGCCAAAGATTTTGTCAAAATATTCACAAGCTTCCTGGAAAAATACAAGGCACTAAAAGATAAAGGTTATTATGGTTTTGAAGACATAACGGAAAAGGCTAAACTTCAAGCGAAGGTTGCCGTCTCTTTGAATGTAAGCGACTTCTCACCACTCTTTCAACAGATAATCTCGAATATGCAAGCTGATAAAAAGGTATACACCTCCTCCACAGAAACGTTGTATTCTTTTTTGGGCGCAGATGCCAAAAAGAAAAACATGAACACAGGAAGACTAGATTATTACCTTAGCACAGACGTATATTTCGTCCTGCCGGAAAAGGAAAACAAATCGAAAACGGTCAAAGAAGGGATAGTTGCAAAAGACCTAGTGTATGGCGCGGTGGAAGCCGTTAAAGACAACTTGGGCAACATTGCAGTAGTAGTCCCTTCAAATTATTTTGCCTGGTTGGTATCTGCAGAATTGGATAAGGAAGGAATATCCCACACTGCCTTTCTGTCGATATCGATTAATGACAAGATAAAGGAGGATTTTGTTAGCTTTGTGCAAGCGCTTATTTCTAAACGAGAAAACAGGAAAATGATTCTTAGTGGCATCTACAACTCCTTCTCGCCAGTCTCAGTAGATGACTTTATAAAATACAAAGAGGACTTTTTGTCAGGAAAAGAGATTTTGGCTTTCAAACCGTTTTTCGAAATGCAGGAAAAGGCGCAAAACAAGGAGGGGTTGATAGAGGTGCTTGAAGACGCTGTAAAGAGGTTTGAAAAAGCAACAAACGACATCAGGAAAATAAAGACAGCGTACGCGATGCTTGAAAGGGCAAAAAGCTACGATCCAACCCTTGACATCGATTTTGTGGCGTGGCTCGAATCTACAGATCTATCTGAAAATTACATAGCGTCTGGATCGCCAGAAATAGTAGTAGGTACGCCACACAAATTAATAGGCACTGCGCACTTCCCTGTCCTCATTTATGTGAACTATCAATACAGAGAGGGCAAAAGCCTTTCAGACGCACTTATAGAATCTGCGCTTGGCATTTCGAACAATAACAGGAAGCCAATCAAAGCGAGCGAGTTGATAAAATCAATAAACGCTGAAAAGATCGTAGTAGTATCTGGGAATTATGAAACGATGCTCGAATTCGGAGTAGAAAGCATAAGGAAAAGTGAGGGTACTGTCATAAAGGATGTAGCCTTATTCTCGAACGCAGGAAAGGTAAAAGAATATATCAAAAGCTATCTTTCCGGCCTTGACAGGATCCACTACTCTTTCTTGAGCCTGGTGAATAAACCTCTCGAACTCTATCGAGAGATATTAGGCATAAGGCAGACGTCACTACTTGCAGAGCTTGGCGAAAAGGTGCATGAAGCTATTGCACAAGGAAAGAGACCTGAAGAGGTTGACGAGCAGATAGTGCCATTTGTCAAAAATGCGGAAGAGCTTATAAAACAGCTGGAGCAACAGGGCTACAAGGTCGTTGAGCGAGAAAAAATGGTTTCTGTGCCGTATAGCGAATTCGCCAAGAGGTTGGGAATATGGCAGCATTCGCAGAACCAGAAAGACTTTGTAGAGGCGTACGGCACGCCCGATTGCATAATGAAAAAGGGCAACGAGTATCTAATCTTGGATTACAAAACCGGGCAAAGCACATACTTCGATGAAGAGTATGTAAGGCAGCTTGCGTTCTACAGAATTCTCGTTTCTGCATCAGAAGGCATTCCGATTAACAAAATAAGGCTTGCAATACTCCACATAGGCCTAAGAGGCCCATTTGAGGAAGCGAAGAATGCCAAATCGCAGATCGTAGAAATCACCGAGCAAGAATATGAAAAGGCAGCGGCCGATCTGCGCAAAATGTTAGCACAATTGCGCGAATACCGCAACAATCCAGACAAGCTCCTTGAAAAGATTGAGCTCCTTCAGGCAAGAAGAGAATAGTTAACAAGACTCTAACCTATCTCTCAATTTATAGAACGCATTCCAGAGCCATTTCGGAATTCTCTCTCCAAACTGGTTGAAGAAGCCCTCCACAGCATTGAGCTCTTCAAGCCACTCTTTCTTGTCCACCTTTAGAAGCAAATCCAATGTTTCATCGCTTATCCTTCCTTTGTCGAAGCTGGACTTTTCCGGCAAATAGCCTATAGGGCTTTCCACCGCATCAACATCCCCAGAAATTCTCTTTGTTATCCAGCCTATGACGCGCATGTTTTCCCCGAATCCGGGCCACAGGAATCTGCCTGATTCATCTTTCCTGAACCAGTTTACGTTGAAAAACCTTGGTTTCTTTTCCAGCTTGCTTACCACGCTGTGGAAATGGTCGAAGTAGTCTGCCATGTTGTAGCTGCAGAAAGGAAGCATCGCCATAGGATCATTTCTTATTATCCCGACCTTGCCTGCTACTGCTGCAGTGGTCTCCGCTCTCATCATCGCTCCGACAAGTATTCCCTGCTCGTAGTCATACGCCTCGTAAACAAGTGGAATAGTAGTGCTTCTTCTACCGCCAAAAAGAATCGCTTGGATTGGCAACCCCTCCTTAGAGCCATAGTAATCAGAAAGGTACGGATACTGAGTTATAGGAGTGGTGAACCTTGCGTTTGGATGAGCTGCAGGGCCTGTAAACTGCTTATTGCCCTGCCAGTCTACAAGCTCTTTGGGCGTTGGAGCAAGGCCTTCCCACCATGGAGTGTTGTTCTCCAAATCTAGGGCAACATTGGTAAATATCGTGTTTTTCCTTATGACCTTAAGCGCGTTGGGATTAGAACGCTCATCTGTGCCTGGTGCAATCCCAAAGAAACCATATTCGGGGTTTGTAGCAACAAGCGTTCCTTTCGAAACCTCGAACCACGCAATGTCATCGCTAAGAAGCCTAACCTGCCATTCCTTGTAGTCATCAGGTGGGGAAAGCATAGCCAAGTTGGTCTTGCCGCTGCCGCTTGGAAAAGCGCCAGTTATGCCGAAGTGCCTTCCTTGCGGGTCTATTACTTCTATTGCCATCATGTGCTCTATCAGCCTGTCTTTTTCCTTGGATAGATATCCTTCTATTCTCAACGCATGACATTTCTTGCTAAGCAATGCGTTGCCACCATATGCAGAGTTAACTGTTATGATGAGCTTCTTGTTCGGGAAATGGGCAATGTATTTGTTGCTTGGATCCAATGTGCCTGTAGCCTGCACTCCGAATACAAAATCGCCATTTTGTATGCACTCTATAGCTTCTTGGCCTACCTTCGCAATTATCATCTGGCTTATCGCTACGTATTTGCTATCAGTAAGCTCCACTCCACACCTGGCAAACCTTGAGTCTGCAGGGCCAAGCAGATAAGGCAAAACATACATTGTCTTTCCTTTCATTATTCCGCTTAGCAAAGCAATGAGCCTGTTGAGCATCTCATCCTCGTCTACCCAGTTGTTAGTAGGGCCTACTTCATTTCTGTCTTTGGTGCATATGTAAGTATTCTGCTCAGTCCTAGCCACATCGTTTTTATCACTACGATAAAGGTAGCAATTCGGGTAAAGCTCCTTGTTTAGCATTATTAGCTCGTTGCTGGCAAGCATCTCTCCGACAAGCTCGTCGAATTCTTCCCTGGTGCCTTTTAGCAACCTTATTTCTTTTGGTTGCATTATGCCTGCAAAATACGCCACCTTCTCATAAAGCTCGTTACTGATTTTCCTTATCTCTTCCAATGCCTCCATAAGCTCATCTGGCGTGCTCTTCGCAAAACTCCTCTATCTTGGAAATTGCCAATGACATTGTTTCTTTGTCTGCTAGGGCCACAAACCTCACGTGGTTAGGGGACCCAAAGCCTGAGCCTCTAGTAAGCTGAACTTGTTTTTCCTGCAAAAGCTTAGTAACAAACTCCTTGTCGTCTTTTACATTCAGCTTTTCCATTTTCAGCTTTGGAAATACGTAAAAAGCAGCCTTTGGAACTACTGCCTGCATGTACTGGCTCTTGTTTACTTCTCGCGCTGTAAAAAGCACCCGTTCCTTAACCTCTTCGCGGAATTGAGAGACTGACCTTTCGAAAGCAGCAACATTGCTCATGGCATAAGCTGTAGCGTATTGCGCAGGAGTGTTTGCGGAAATTCTCAACAGCGCAAGGCGAATCATGCTTCTTAGCAGCTGGTTGCTCTTCTCATCGTCTTCAGGCAGGATTGCATAACCTATTCTTATTCCTGTTGCGTCAAATGTTTTAGAAGCACCATTGAGAAGCAAGTAAGGCAAGCCTTTTGCCACCTGCGACATGCTGGTAAAGCTGCCTTCGAAAACCATCTCGTCGTATATTTCATCGCTTATGAGAAACAGGTCGTTGTCTTTGGCAATTCTAACAATCTCCTCAAGATTCTTTCTATCAAGCACGCTTCCTGTAGGATTGTTGGGATTAACTACAAGCAAGTACTTTGCCTTCTTTGTTTTCTTTACGGTCTTTTCTAGCGCATCCAGGTCTATAGACCAGCCTTTTTCTTCTACAGCCGGAATGAAAACTGGCTTGCCACCATATAAACCTATGTATGAGACATAGGCGGGATAATAAGGAGAGATTAGCAGCGCTTTTTCTCCTCGGTCGATAAGCGCAGCATCTACAAAAGCTATTGCCTCGCTAATGCCTTGGGTGATTATAATCCTGTCAGGATCGAAGTCTGCGTTGTAATGGCGTCTATAATATTCGGAAACTGCTTCTCTGAGCTCGATTGCTCCCTGAGAATTAGCATAGTACGTCCTCTCCTCCTTCAACGCTCTCTCGTATGCCTCAATTATGTATTCAGGAGTCGGTAAAAATTTTGGTGGATCTCCAGAGTTAAGCTTTATTATCTCCTTACCTTCCTTTGCAAGCTTATTTGCCAAGTCTTCATCTTCCCTTATTGGGCTCCCGGCATAAACCATCCTTTTAGAAACAAATCCCATTTTATCTTATTTTGTTTCAAACTTCAAAATAAATAATTTTGCTAATTTCGATAAAAAGGCGTGGGCTTTTAACTTAGCAATATACGCCTTTAGTCGATTGCGGCTATCGAGATTGACACCCACAGCTTTGAAGAAGTAAAGGAAATAAGAGTAGGCTTAGTATTTAACAATGACAAAATCTTTCGCAATATATTTAAGGAATGAAGTATTTGTATTGCAGTTAGAGGTGACGAAAACACAATATCTGCCATAAGGCAAAAGATAGCAAAATAAAAGCAACATACATAAACAGTAGGCTTAAAGCGTTCAAGTTTTGGAATTCTTTTTTAAGATCAATTAATTTTAGCTTAACCCGGCAAAATATTCTTCATCTACTTTATAGTAGTTCAGACTATTTATTTTTACGCCTAGCCCAGTCTCAATCATTATTGTTGCTAACTCTTCACCATTAATCAATTTTAGATATCCGCTTTGTTTAGCTTCCTCGATGGATTGCGCAGAAAAATTTGATGTTGTTATAAATAGTCCATAACTAGCCCGTTTATTATGAATGGCTCCAATAAAATCTCTAACTGCATCTGGAGGTACATTGTTTTCCCACCTTTTAGCCTGGAATAATATTTTTACTAAACCTAACTTATCCATGCTACAAAACCCATCTATTCCTCCATCACCGCTTCTACCAGTAATTTTAATAGTACCGTTTTTCAAGCTCCCATAACCCAATTTTTCTAATACTTGCCCTACAACATATTCAAATGTCGACGCGTCGAGTTGTTTCAATTTATCTAAAATTTGGCTCTTTACTTTTTCAACCATATTTTTATTTAAGACGTCAAGCTCTTCTTCTGGAGTCAAAAAAGAGGCAGATTTATTTTCTTCTGTAGCTGCTCCTTCGATATAATTATTGTAAGATATTCTCTCTCTAAGTTCGCGATATTCTGGTTTCCAATTACTCCATTCTTTCTGTAGTCTGTCTCTACCTTTATTAGTGATACGCCATACGCCATATGTAGAACCGTCAATTTCACCTTTTTCTACAAGATTTTGTCTAACCCAAGCAATACGATTATTAAGTCTGTTACCTCCTGAGGCCAGAGTGCTAGTTTTAGCTTCGTCTGTTAAATCCGGGTATCTCTCTTTAACCTTCGCTATAGCCTCTTCATATGGAAGTTCCCCTCCTGCTTCTTCTAATACTTTAAGCAAAGGTAATTCCATATTAGAAGTAGGCGGAATCTTCATTTAAACACTATTTTATATATCTAAGGTATTAGGATATCTGATCAATTTAATAAATTTATCTTTGGTGTGGGCTTTTAACTTAGCAATATACGCCTTGGTCGGGATTCGAACCCGAGTCGCAAGCGTGACAGGCTCGCATGCTAGACCTCTACACCACCAAGGCTCAGAAGAAATTATGCATGTTTTCTTTTTTATTCTTTTTTGTTTTTGGCATATGTAGCTTTCATAACAATTAAGGCAGAATAAAGAAAAACTTGAATGCAGTCAAGGACAAAAATTGGCATGCTGTTTATTGATAGCCCATAAATAGACCAAATGGCAAGGCCGACAACCAGAATCGACAGCCAGACGTAGGAGAGTTGGCTTGCGTTTTTGAGCTTGTAAACTAAAGCAATCTGCGGAAATGCAGAAACCGTAAGCAATAATCCGCCAGCATATCCTAGCAGGTCTGCAAGTAGCAAAAAATCACTAAATTTAGTTTTCCCGCAGGGGTGAATTGAACACCCAACCTACCGGTATCTTCGATGGCACGCTACAGCCGGTCGCTCTAGCCATTGAGCTACTGCGGGTAGCAGAAGAGATATATGAAATCAATATTAATATTATTTGCGATAAAGAGTTGGTGGCCAGTTTGGCTCAGGCTAAATTTAGAAAGCAGAAATCTCCAAACGTGCAGCCTACACCATCGACACCATCGACACAGCCATCAGGTCTAATGGCAACAAGCGGAAGGCGAAGAAGAAGCGTTTGGACGCCATTTTCATACTTTTGGTTTAAAGATCTTGTTAGGGAGGCAATTTCATATAGATACTTTGCCGATGCGGTATTGCTTGCATTTGCTTTTATAAGCTTGGCACTTGCCTTCAAATTCTACTCTTTGCCTATAGCAATAGTGCTGATAGCAATAATCATAGGTGTGGCTCTTATACATCCTCTTTTGGGCCTTCTTGTAATGCTTCTATTTTCCTATCCTCCTATTATTTACCAGGCGCCTTTGCTTGGATGGGTATTCAGCATTCTTGTTATTATAGCCTTATTTGCAGGCTTTATGCATTACAGAACCCTGTCGCTTCTCTTTAGCCTTATAATGCTTCCACTTTCGCCGCTTGGCGCACTGCTTGAATTGCCTACATTCATAATCGCAGTATTTGTGCTGGGAATAAAAAGAGCCTCGCTCGCTACCCTTGGTGCATTTATTGCGCTTGCTGTCTTTTCCGGCCTTTCTGGAATAAGCACTTCTGCCCCGATCTTGTTCAACACAACTCAGGCAAATGCAGCAGTAAAAGCAAACCCTGCGGGAATTTATCTTATACCCTCAAAACCCATGCCCGCTCTTGGCAACTTCACGCAAAGTCTCACTAACAGCATTTCAGAATTCTTCAGCATAAAAGTAGCATCAGATCTTTCAGCGGGCTTTGCGCTTGCAGGCTATGCTATAGCATACTTAACGCCCTTGCTGGTTGTGCAACTTATAATTTGGGAAATCCTAGTTTTTGCAATGGCAAGTTATGCAATAAAGGAGAAGTCTGAGTTTAAAGGTACAAAGGCGAGCTTGCTTAGCTTAGCAATACCAATAGTCTACGTTATACTCGGAGTCTTGACTCGCGCAGCAATGACACCGATACTAGCTTTCATAGGTTTTGGAGTAGGAGTTCTAATGGTATTCCTTTTTGAATCACAGAATATAGAGATTGTCAAGGCTCTAGACGTCATGAAACAGGATTTCTTAAGCAAGTTTGGCGATGTAGGAAACGCACTCGTAACACCTACTGAAACTTTTGCTGACGTGGCTGATTATGATAATGTAAAGAAGGAACTAATAGAAGCAGTAATTACGCCTATAGAGCACAGGGAGATTACTGGAGCATACGGCGTAACGCCTGCCAAAGGCATATTGCTTTTTGGACCGCCGGGTACAGGTAAGACCCTGCTAATGAGAGCTCTTGCAAATGAGATAAGGGCTGGCTTCCTTTACATATCTGCCCCAACCTTGTTGTCAGCATATCCTGGAGAGAGCTCAGATGCTATCAAAAAAATATTTGAAACAGCTAAGAAGCACGCACCGGCCGTTCTTTTCATAGACGAAATTGATGCAATTGCAAGAAGCAGGGCTGGCGAGATATCCGAATCGGTAAGGGAAGCACTCACTGCCCTACTGACAAACATGGATGGCTTCCTTAAAACTCCCGGGGTTGTAGTAGTTGGAGCAACGAATGCACCGCAGCTGCTAGATCCTGCCCTGCTCAGGCCGGGCAGATTTGACAAGGCGATATACCTAAGGCTTCCTGATCAGAAAGGTAGAGAAGAGATACTCAGGTATTATTTTTCTAAGCTGCCGGTTTCTAATGATATAGATTATGAAAAACTTGCCGAAATGACGCAAAGATTTTCTGGTGCTGATATAAAGCATCTTGCTGAGGAGGTTGCAAGAGAGGTATCAGAGGAAGCATTAAAGGAAAAGAAAGTCCTCCAAATCACAATGGATGACATAGTCTCTGTGCTAAAGCACGTCAAGCCTTCTACATCGCTGGCCAAGATAGAGGAATATAACACGTTCGAACTGGACTTTGAAAGAATGCTTCACCCTGAAAAGGCAGAAGAGCCTGAAAAAGGAAAAATTAGTTTAGATGATGTTGTAGATTTGCAAGAAGCAAAGAAGGCGCTTTTCGAAGCAGTAGAGGTACCAATCCTACACCCAGACCTTGTCAAGAAATATGGCGTAGAGAGCATACATGGCATATTACTTTTCGGGCCACCTGGAACCGGAAAGACTATGCTGATGCGCGCCATTGCAAATGAACTTGGGGATGTGCATTTTATAGGCTTGTCAGGATCAGACCTGAGCAAGGCAGGCATAGAGAATGCGGTCAATACCATAAAGGAAATATTCAATAGGGCTAAAGAAAACGAGCCTTCAATCATATTCGTAGACGAGATAGATGCAATAGTACCTGAAAGAGGTTCTACAAATCAGATAGGCGTTGAAATAACTGGCGAATTCCTGCAAGAATTTGACAAGCTGACTGAAGAGGGCAATAACGTAGTAGTTGTTGCTGCCACAAACAGGCCGGATGTGCTTGACCCTGCTATCATAAGATCCGGTAGATTTGATAAGCTTGTTTATGTAGGCCCTCCAGAACGTGACGATAGAATTGCCTTATTTAAAGAATATTTAGAAAATGCGCCGCTAAGCGAAGACATAGATTTTGAAAAACTCGCAGACATGAGCCCAGGTTACACTGGCGCAGATATTGCAAACATTTGCAGGCAGGCAAAAATGAATGCACTAGAAGCGAGCATAGCGAAAGAAACCGAAACCAAGATTGGCATGCAGGATCTTGTTAACATAATAAAAGCGACAAGACCTTCCGCGCCAAGCAACGTGTTAAGCAGGTATTTGATGTTTATGAGCAGATATGGCAGAAGATAACTAGAGACTTGTCGCTGCTGCTTCTGCAAAGCTAACTATTGGCGAAGCAAATATGCCGAATAGAAGCGTAATTGTTATGCACGCAATTAGCACGAGCACCACAGAGATTGGCATCGGCTGCTTTCTTGCATTAAGCTTTGATGTCAAAGAGGCAGTAATCACTTTAGCATAGTAGAAAATAGAGATTATGCTGTTCAAAATGCCCAGTATTGCAAGCCAAACAAGGTTTGCTTGTACTGCACTAAGGAAAAGCAGAAACTTTCCAACAAAGCCGGTGGTGAAAGGCATACCAATAAGGCTAAGCAAGAACAGGACTAGTGCAAATGTGGCAAGCTTGTTCTCGTCCTTTAGCCCTATTACGTCGTCTATGCTGCTCCTCCCCATGCTTTCAAGCCATGAAATTACTGCCAACGCGCCGATGAAAAGGAACGAGTGGGCAAACAACTGGAAAAGCATTGCTTCTATGCCAAAGCTAGAGTTTGCGGCGAGGCCTATTATTATGTAGCCGGCCTGGGAAATGGAGGAATAGGCCATAAGCCTCTTCAGGTTTTGCTGCCGGAGTGCAGCAAGATTCCCGTAGAACATAGTAAGCACTGCAAAGCCAGCAGCTATATAGCTAGGGAGTTTCAAAGAAAAGAATACTACGCTTACAACCAATATCAGCGCTGCAAAACCAACTACTTTATTAAATCCACCAAGCATCGCGGTTGCATACGCTGCTGAACCTTCATAGACATCTGGAAATACCACACTGAAAGGAAACTGCGAAGATTCTATGCCCAAAGCTACGAAGAAAAGTGCCAAAGCACCAAGAGAAAAGGAAGTGCTGGCCACTTGGCTAAGCGCTATACTACCAGAAGCACCAAACATAAACGCCATGGCGAGCGCAAACGCTGCGGTGGACATGGCTGAAATAATGAGGTACTTCACTGCTGCTTCTACGCTTCTTCTTGTAGAGAGCAGAATTATAAAAATAGCAGGCAGCACTACCAATTCTAGACCGACAAAAATCAATGGCACAACTGCTGAGAAAATAACTGCAAAGGAGCCAAGGAGCATAAACGATGAAAGCCCTGCAAAAAAGGAATATTCGTGGGAATAGGCATAGGCTAGGGCGTTCAAGAGCAAGAGCGCAAGAAGCAAAAGCGCCGCAAAGAAAGCACCGAAAGCGTTGATATTGAACACTCCTGCATAGACTTCGCTAATTGAGAAAAGATGAAAGCTCAGTATAAATAAGGCTGCAAGAAGAACAAGGTTAAAGGCGAAAGAGCCTCGTCTGTTTTGTGAATAAAGCCAGTATAGGTTCCCGAAAGCGAGGAGCAATGACAACGCAAAGAAAGCAAGGCCAAGCATCATCTCACCACAAGCACCACAACGACCAAGGCCAGCACTACAAGCAGGGCGTAAACGAGCACATTGCCCGTTGCAAGCTTTCTAGCAGCATTACCCAAGTTACTAGTTTCTAAGCCGATAAAATCAAAGAAGCTGCTAAGAAGATAATCAAACAGATACACACCTTCACCAAGAAGCATAAAGAAATAGGCCACATAGGCGTAAAGAGCCTTCATCTCTTTTGTAGTTTGTATCGCATTCAGCTTATTTCCTAGCTCACCCTTACGATAGAGGAATAAGGAGAGCAGAGAGCCTACTGAGATTGCTAGCATTGTTATGACTACATCTAAAGGCGTAGGATGTGGGAGGTTGTAGGCCACGTACGGGACGCTTCTCAGAAGCCCGGGCAGATAGAGAACTAAAATGCTGGCAAGAAGCGTGAAAGCAGCCAATATAGACATGCTGGCAAGCATGCTTTTTGGAAGGCCAAGGTAGAGAAGCCTTTCTCGCTCTGTCCTTGCAGGCTTGGCACACATTGCAAACCATCTGAATATGAAGAAGCTTGTAAGAAAGCTAAGCAACGAGATCAGAGCGTATACGAGCAGATTGTTTGAGAGCGAGGAGCTTATCCCTATGCTCGCAAAGAAGCCGCTAAAAGGCACAAAACCTGCCAGCGAGAGCACGCCAAAAATAGTAGTAATAAGCGCAAGCTTGTTGCTTGACAGGCCGCTTACTTCCTTCAGGCTTTCCTTTCCAGTAGCGTTCATTATAGCGCCTGAAGAGAAGAACAACAAGGCTTTGTAGAAACTTTGGATAAGGAAGAAGTAGGCTGCAGCAAGCAAGGCGTTGCTGCCTATAGCAACAAACATAAGACTGAGCTCCTGGATTGTGGAATAGGCCAAGACCTTCTTAATGTGCGTTTCCCTCATCGCGTTGAATGTTGCGATAAAGGCGGTGATAAGGCCGAAAACAAGCATAAAGTAGTTCACATGCAGAGAAAGGAAGAATGGAAACAGAAGCATTGCAACAAAAACGCCTGCCTTTACCATTGTTGCCGAGTGGAGCATTGCAGATACTGGTGCTGGGCCTTCCATCGCATCCGAAAGCCATTCGTGAAAAGGAAACTGCGCTGACTTGACGAACAGCGCAACTAGCAAAAGCAAAGAGGCAAGCCTTAAGGCCATGGATGCATGCGCGCTGAGCGCAGAGAAGTTGAATGAACCTAAGGACATTCCAATAATAATTAGCGAAGCAAAGAGGGCAATATCGCCTATGAGCACTGTGCTTATAACGCTTCTTGCAGCCTTTATGGCTTTTTCCTTAAAATACCAGAAGCCCACAAGCAGATAGCTGCTCACGCTAAGCAGCTCCCATCCGATGAACAAGGTTATGAAGCTGGCACTCATTGCTACAAGCATCATGCTTGCCACAAAGATCAGCATCTCAGCATAGTATCTTTTCTGCTCGCTCGGCAACGTAATGAAGCCGAATGAGTAGAACAAGACTATGGGCGCAAGCACTGCGACAAGCCAAAGCAAAAGCTCGTTGAGCGCTCCCGTCGACATTGCTATCTGAAACTGGATGTTACCAAAGCCAAACCAGTTGATAGCGCCTGAAGCAGAGAAGAAAGGAAGCATTGCTAGGCTAAATAGGCTTGCGCCCAATGCGACATATTTCGCTTTGCCATCGTCCAAGACTGCAAGCAAAGCTAAGCCAATCAGTTCAGGCAGTATCACAAAGCCTACGAAGCCCATCAGCTAACACCTACCACTTGTACCTGTTAAGCCTTGAAACATCAAACCCAATGCCTCTTGACTTCATTAGCACATAGAGAGTTAATGTCACTATTGCCTCTACCGCCATAGATCCCCAGACAAGTATGAGCAGCATAAGCCCTGCTCCGCTACCTGTAGAGGCAACAAACCCTACGAGCAAAATGGTCGAAGCGAGCAGCGCTGCTTCTATTGACAGCATTATTTTTATGAAATGCTTGCTAAAAACTGCTCCGACAAAGCCAGCAGAGAATACTGCAAGGCTTGCAAACATCAATGCGACAAACTCAAGCACATTACCGCCCCATGCGTTTAATAACGATCGCACTTGCGACCGCCACAAAGAACAGCAGCAAGACAATCGAATAGAGAAGCAAATAATATGAGCTGAATGAGGAATTTACCAATTTGCCAACATCAATTCCGGAAAGGCTGATTTTTACCGAAGGCAGGTAGAAAACAAAACAAAGAAGCAACGCCATTGCAATGCTTAATCCCAAATAGCCAAGCTGCATGCGCTTTGATTCTTTTTCCTTTTCTTCAGCAGTAATGCTTATCATAAAGTAAGTTGACAATCCGCCAACAAGCACAAGAAGCTGCAGGGCTGCTATTACAGAAGCACCTATTAGATAAAGAATTATGGCGCTCGAGAACGCGGCAAGTGCCAGCATGGTAACGCTGCGTAACAGGCTTTTGGACAGAACTATGCCTAAAGAGAAAAGGAATGCAAGCAGACCAAACGCAGCCAAAGCAATCAGCACATAATCACTCTCACTCCAAGTCTTCTGGCCTTTTTACAAACATCCTTTTGTCATAAGCTTCAAAGTCATAGCTTTTTGTCATTACCAGACATTTTGTAGGGCATACCTCTGCACAAAGCCCGCAGAACATGCAACGCTCTATGTCTATCTTTGGCATCTTCTTGTTTGGCTTTTCGCTTTCGACGTTTACCATCTCTATGGTCTTGTTGGGGCACACTCGCTCGCATGCACCGCAGCTTATGCAAGTTGGCATGTCTAGCCTTAGCATGTATCGCTCTCTGTCGCTCAGTTGCTCACGCTCGTTTGGAAAGTCCAAGGTAAATCTGCGCTGCGTGAGCGCTTTTGCAGTTTTTGCGATGGAGCTTATGATCATACAATCATACTATAAATGCAATAATTAAATTAACAACCGCAAGCGGAAGAAGCACATACCAGCCAAGCCTGAGCACACGATCTATGCGCATCCTCACAGCTGTGGCGCGCACAAGCATAATGAAAAATGCTATTATGAGAGCCTTTACAAGAAGCCAGGCAAGACCAGGCAATACTGGGCCAAGCCATCCGCCAAAGAAAAGCATGGCCATGAGCAATGAGCCGAAGAAGGTTTTTGTGTAATCGAGAAACAGGGCAAGCGTATAGCTTGGCGCACTCACATCTGTAAGCCAGCCTGCGATAAGCTCAGAATCGGCTTCCCTGAGGTCGAAAGGCGAACGCTCAAGCTCAGCCAGCATGCTGACAAAGAAAACAAAAAAGCCTATCGGCAAAAAGAAAATATACCACATTTTTGACTGCGCCTGCACAATAGCAAACAAATTCAGCGACTTTGCCAATATGCCTAAAGAGGCAATTACGAAAATCATTGGGAGTTCGTAGCTGAGAAGCATCAGCACAGACCTCTGGGAGCCTATCTCAGCAAACTTGTTGCCGCTAGAAGCGCCTGCTATGAAGATAAAGAGCGGGGTAAAGGAGAAGAGTGCAAACACCAGCACAAGGCTGCTGGCAAAGTTGCCAAAACCAAAGCTCGGTACTAATGGAAGAAGGAGTATTAGAAATATGGCAAGGGCAAGCATGAAAGGCAAAGCCAGCGTGAACAAAAGCCTGTCAGCACGCTTTGGCAAATAACTGGCTTTTGCAAGGAGCTTGGTGAAGTCGGCAAGGTTTTGGAGAAGGCCGAATTTGCCTACCATTGTAGGGCCATGCCTAAGCTGTGCCTTTGCAACAATCTTTCTCTCAAGCCAGCCAAGGAAATAGTCAACAACAATAACAAGCAAGCCAACAAACACAGCATAGGCAAAAAGACCCAGTGCCTCGCTGTATGGACTAGGCGAATTAAGGAGCGAAACAAGCCAGCTTTCACCTATCAACATCAGGTATCACCAAATCCAAGCTACCGAGGATTGCAAAGAGGTCTGCATAGTGAGCGCCTTTTGCAATCTCTGGCAATGCGGCCAGGTTTATGAATGAGGGAGATCTGAAAGAAACCCTGTATGGGCCTTGCTGGCCTGCTACCATGTAGATCAAAAGCTCTCCTCTCGGCGTCTCTCGGTAAACGCGAACTTCCTTGTTCTTGGGCGCTGGTATTATCAGCCTTATTGGCATGCCAACAGCATCTCCAGGCGGCATGTGCCTTATGGCCTCCCTAACAAGCCGAATGCTTTCCTTCATCTCTAGCATTCGAACCTTATATCTGGCAAACACATCTCCCGAGCTAACAACTTGAGGCTTGAAATTGAGCTTATCATAGACATAATAGGATTTGCTGCTTCTTATGTCAAAATTCACACCTGATGCCCTAAGAACAGGCCCAGTAACGCCTAGTTCTATGGCCCTGTGGGAGCTGATGGCGCCTATGCCTTTAGTCCTCTCCATGAATATTTCGTTTTTCTCAAGATAGGACTCGTACATAGGAATTCTTTTCTCGATATCGCCTAAGACGCTAAGCACTTCTTCTTCAAATCCTGGGGGCACGTCCCTGTTTAGGCCTCCAAGCCTCATGTTCACATAGAACATCCTGGCTCCGGCGTGCTCCTGAAGAAGCCTCAAAATTTTATCCCTATCTGCGAATGCCCACATGAATACAGTGAAGAAATGGCCCAAGTCGTTCAGGAAAGTGCCGAGCCAAAGCAGATGACTTGCTATCCTCTGGAGCTCAAGCAAGACAACACGCAGGTATTGAGCGCGCTCTTTAACCTCAACTCCAAGGGCAGACTCAACAGCAGAGATGTAGGCTTCTGAATATGCCTCAGGCGCGACGTAATCAAGCTTCTCCACATATGGCAGGTCCTGCATGTAGTTCCTTGTTTCCATGAGCTTCTCAACGCCCCTGTGCAGAAAGCCTATGTGTGGTTCGACATTGACAATCTCATCGCCATCTAGTTCTACGACTAGCCTCAGCACACCGTGCGTGCTTGGATGTATTGGCCCTACATTTATCTTTGTTGTCAATCCATCGCCTTGTAAGGCTTGCCCCATTCGAAGTTTTTCCTTAGTGGCGGCTCTATTCCATTCCACTTTTCAAGCAGGAGCCTTGGAGCACTCCTGCCAGTTATTTCTATGCCAAACATTTCCTTGAGCTCTCGCTCATACCAGTCGGCAGCTTTGTATATGTGCATTATGCTTGGAACGCTTGCATCCACAGGAGACAGCTCGACCTCTAATGTTTCCTCTTCCCCAGTATTGAGATTTCTAAGAAAGTAAAGCACGACCAACGAGCTAATGTTGTCTACTGCTGTGATCTTAACCAAGTAGGAAAACCCTTTGTTTTTCATCTCCTCCGCTGTTTTAAGCAAAGCTTCCTTTTCAACCTTCAATATTACCACCTATTTTCTTTTGCAGCTTGAGTAATGCTGCAAAGAGATTCTCTGGCTTAGGAGGGCAGCCAGCAACGTAAACATCTACTGGCAAGACCTGGTCTATGCCTCTTATGATGTTGTAGCTTTCAAACCAAGGCCCGCCAGAGGTTGCACACTCGCCATACGCCACAACATATCTTGGCTTCATCATCTGCTCATACATTCTCTTTATTTCTGGTATTATGGACTTAGTAACCCAGCCCGCTACTATCATTACATCGCTTTGCCTAGGTGTAGCACGGAAAAGAAGATAGCTGCCCCTTTCAGCATCAATCCTTGCAGAACCGAAGTCCATGAGCTCCATCGCGCAGCAAGCAAGCCCGAAAAGGGAAGGCCACACGCTGTTTTTGCGCGACCAGGTAATTAATCCGCTGCTTGCTGCTTTTGTTATGTCGGAAAGCCTCGCAAATAACACATTTGGTTTCAGGCCATACTTTTTGAGCGAAGCTTCAACTAACCTGCTCATTTCCTTCTCAGCGTTCTCAAATTCAGTTGTCATTTAGCACCACCGGCTCTGCGCTTAGCTATTGCAAGCAAAACCCAGCTCAGCACCATGCCGAGCACAACAAGCCCTATAATAAAAACTAAAGCCATGCCACTAACTCCACCAATGCCGAGCAGAATTATGCTTGCAGCAAGAAGTTCTAGCATAAGGAAGGAGTTGAAATAGGGCAGGTACTGGTGGAGAAGGTCTACCCTCTGGCCTATTGTTTCTTCGCCACTTTCCCAAGGCTCTTTTTGCAATTCTGTGCCTTCTTTGGGCCTTATAAGAAGCGATATGAGGAGCATGGCGCTGGGTATTGCAAGAGCCACTGCTGCAAATACGGCAATGGCGAGGTAAATATACATAATTTAATATGAAACGCAAATGTTAAAATAGGAAACCTGACACTACGGCTTACGCAGGCCTAACTTCTACGTTCTCAAGCGGCACTTCTATCCATCTTTGCTTTCCTAGATTGACATACGCCCAAACTTCAAGTCCACTCCTCTTTTTAATGATTAGTGCTGCGTCATGGGAAGGAAATAGGGAACGGATTAGGAGAGCGCTTCCAGGCAGCACACTATCGTTTTTGTAAAAGGAAGTTATTCCTGAAAGCGATTTGTTGTTTTGATAGCCACCTATTTTTATTTTTTCATTTCCGTACTTTACAGTAATTTCAAATACATTAGAGGTATAGAAAAGCACTGTTTGGGGATCAGTCTTCGCACCGATAAATTCCACTAAATCCCCGTACTGCACTGTAAACTTAAGGTTAAACACGGGCAAATACCTAGTGCCTTTTCCTCCAAGCACAGAAAATTCCCCAGATTCGTTATACTTGACATCCTGGAGAAGAGCATACATTATTTGGTGTAAGTTAAAATCCACCAACTCAACCTTTTGAGGGTTTAGATTACCTTCAGAAAGCAGCTGGAGTAGTGACGTTTGACCTCCAAGCACTCCTTTCACGACCTGTGGCTTGCTAATCAATTCTGAAATACCTTTTACCAAACCTGGAGCGTTATATTCGTTTGACACCGGATATATAGAATCCTTCGGCTTAAGATCTTGCGGAGTAAGCTTTGGTATGTATGAGCTTGCAGTAAATTTGCCATTTACTGCTACTGCTTTATCTTCAAGCAGTAAAAGCAAAGAACGTAGGCTGTCATCTAATTTTAATTTACATTCTGCCGAACAACTTTCGAACAAGGTCTTCCTATCACTCCTAAGAGTCGCGTTTAAAAGCTCTTTTAGCTCTGGAGCATTTAATGAAGTTTTTAAGTCGCGTGCAAGCTGCTTAAGATCTACTGCCTTTGCCTTTTCCTCTTTGACTTGCATAATAATTATGCATGCCGGCCCGTTTATATTCTTTGCCTGAATAATCACATTATGGCACTTGATGCCATTGCTGAATCGATAATTGAAAGGGGCTTTTACGAGGCAAGGCTGGGTATAGCAGGCCTAACACAGAAGATAAGGTTCAGCGTAACAAAAAAGGAAGGAGCCCAGGCGTATTTTGTGTTGCATACTGACAAGCTTGTTAGCTTGGCAGACCTTGTAAAGATAGCGGAGGAAACACACCTGCCTGTTGAATCGCCAAACGGCATTGCCTTTCCAAAGGGCAAAACATCTAAGGATTTCGCGATTAGCTAAACTCTGAAAGGTCTAGAATCCCCTTAAAAAGCTCCTTTGCCCTTTCTAGCGAAAGAGGCCTAAGCCCATGCTCCTTTGCATATTTGCACTGATATCTTATGTAGGAATCGGTTACCTTTGTATTAGGGTTTAGCAGCTTACACTTTTCTATATAACCTATTATTATGTTTGCTGCCTCTTCCTCGCTAAGCCCTTTAACATTTACCAAATAAGGAGCAAGAATTAAATTAACAGACCTATGCCTTACATCAGGGATTGGCGTTTGTAGAAGCTTCTCTATCCATGCATATTTACCAGATGCCTTTGCATTCGTAATCAGAGGCTTTTCAGAAATTGCTACTCCTTTCACATAACCAAAAACCTCTTGCGGCAGCTTGTCCTTTGGTATCGGCAATCCTTGCAAAATCGCATCTTCCATTGCGCTTTTGAGCAGCAGTATTGCTTGCTCCTTGTTGAGCACTACATTGCCAGATTTGAGAGGCATGCTATACAGTTTTAGACCTTCGGCTCCTTTGGCAATTTTAAGGAAGCTGAAAACGCCCATGAAATAAGAATCCCCAGAGGCTTCTAGCTCGACGCTGAGCTCTTTAGCGAGATGTGGTATGTCTTCAGGGCTTAATGTAAGGGCTTTTGCGCTTCTTTCCGCTTCGCCTTTTGCAAACATTTTCACAACATAGTTGTTCTGCGTAGCGCTAACTATTAGCCTAGCATAGACATAGCTAACTACTCTGCTAAGCATCAAAGGGCTGTAGCTTGTGGGAACGAACTCTGGCTTTTTGCCCAAGTCCTCGTTTATGCGCTCCAAAGCCGAAAGCGCATACTTTTCCTCAAACCCTTGGCTGGGTAAAGCTTTTATTATCTCCTTGGCTTCTTCAGAAAAAGGGTACTTGTAGGCAAAGCCCAGCTTTTCCTCCATGTTGAAAATATGGCAGTGAAGGCTAAATTACTTTTCTACTAGGCTGTCAACCTTTCTTATCACGCTTAGTTGCTTTACAATGCTGCCCAAGGTAGCAATTAAAGCGGTAGCATCATTTGCTTCTATTTCTACCTCTATCCTGCCTTTTCCGTTCTTTATCTTAAGCCTGCTGCGCTTGTACTTTTTTGGCTTGTCCATTATCGAGAAATAGTCTTTAGCTAGGCCGCCCATGCTTATTATAAGCTTGGCGCTATAAGCACTCATAGCCTCTCTCTTGACCTTACGCTCGGCCTTGTCTTGAACGAGCCTCTTCCTTTCTTGTTTAGTCCTCTATGCCTTTTGCCTGCGCTTGTAAGGCCTCTTTGTGCCCTTCCCTTTTGCGCTGCTATCTTGCTAAGAACCGGATCTGCAAGCACCGCTGGGTGCGCCCTGTCAACCATTATTACCTCGTAGAATTTGTTTGAGCCGTCAGCGCCGACAAAATAAGAGTTCAGCACCTCTGCGTTGGAATACTTTGCTGCCGCCCTTTCCTCAGCGATTGCCTGCAGAGACTTGTGATAAGCGTAGAATCTGCCCATTTTGGAAGGCTTCCTGCCGCCTCTGGGCTTAGGCCTCTTGCTCAGGCCTCTGCCTACTCTTACTCTCACAATGAAAACTCCCTGCTTTGCCTTGTAGCCGAGCCTTCTTGCCCTTGCTATGTTGGTAGGCCTCTCTATCCTTACAATAGGCGCTTCATCTCTCCACTTAGCGAGCCTTTCCCTAAGCTCCTTTGCGTTTGTCTTGTACTCCTTTTGCATCGTTTCTTGCAAATATTTAGCATAGCCCATAAAAACCACTAGTAAATAGATTTTATGTCTGCAAAACCTTTTAAATATAAGTATGTGGCAGCGTAGATGGGCACTATGGCTTCTGCATTAGAAAATGGCCCATAGGTTTCGTCGCCTATCCTCAAAGCATATGGTGTGTTTGCAACGATCTTTGCTTCGCCTTTCCTCCACGCAATAGCATCCTTCATAGGGTCAAATTTCTCGAGATCTGCTATGCTCGGTATCTTCTTTGCTATGAACCCGCTGCCGCCGTGTATGGTGTTTGGAAGGCGCATAAGGTGCGAAGGATCCTTGGTTACGTTTGCATCTATGAAGACACTCCTCTCAAACAATATTGAGTCTATTACCTTTTGCCAATACTGCTCTGTAGGGGGCATGCGAACAAGGCTCCAATTGCCTTGCCTTATACCCATCTCCACAAGCTCCTTTTCCTTGTTCAGCCTCTTTGCCAGCTTCTCATCAATGCCCAAGCCCATCAAGCTCTCTGCACTCTTTAGCTTTTCTATAAATGCAAGCGCAAACTTGCCACGCCAGCCAGGCTCATCGGGCTTAGGTCCAGGAAAAACTTGGGGCATTCGCTTCATGGGCTTTGCCAAACCAGGGAAAAGCACCTTTGCAGGTATGCTTGTGGGCTTTATGTAG
>JAGDXZ010000014.1 GCA_023270015.1 Microcaldota archaeon
TCCTTTACCTCTTCAAAACTGTGGGTGTCAATCTCGATAGCTGCAGTTCGACCAAGGCGCTTTTTTGTTTGCAAGTGAGGCAGATTTGTCCTTCTTTCAATAGGTGTGGTTGCCTTATCTATATTGTAATGTATTTTATTTTAAACTGTGGAAAATAATTTTATGGAATTTATTTCAAAAAGAATGGTTTATGCAGGAAGTCCGATAAGAGAAGAGGAGGATCTTGCAAAAAGGTTGGCAAAAGAAGGGAAGAAAGTAATAAAGCTTAATTCTGGCGACCCGCCAAAGTTCCTACCCACTCCGGAATATATTTTGGAGGCGTATGCCCGTGCACTCAAGGAACGAAAAACCTACTATGCTGATTCTCAGGGCGTAGCGGAGCTAAGGGAAGCAGTTGCAAGTTATTACAAACGCCATTACAACGTTGACTTAGACCCTGCGAGAATCGTCGTTACGCAAGGAGTCAGCGAAGCCATATCGTTTGTCAATACAGCGCTAATTGGACGCGGCGACAGGGCAGTGCTTATCTCCCCATATTATCCTTCTTATGCTTCATACATTGGCTTATCTGGCGGCAAGCCTATGTTTGTGCCTTCTATTGAAGAGCGAGATTGGTCTGTTGACTTGGATGCTTTAGAAAAGACGGTGAAAAAGGCAAAAAGGATAAAGTACCTGCTTGTCATAAACCCAAACAATCCTACTGGCAGCGTGCTTGACAGGAAGGTCCTTGAGGAGATAGTGGGAATAGCAAAAGACAACGACCTGTTTCTCGTAAGCGACGAGATATATGACGAGATGGTATTTGACGGCAACTTTACCAGCATATCGCAAGTCGCAAAAGGCATGCCATATCTTCTTCTGAATGGTGCTTCCAAAACTTTCAACGTAACCGGAATAAGGATAGGCTATGCGGCATTGCCTGAAAATGATGCAATAAGCAACGAACTTCTTAACAGCATGGTGCAGCTTGCAAGGCTGAGGATATCAGCGAATACGCCTGCACAATACGCAGTGGCATATGCCATGAACGATGTGGCTGCTTATGAAAAAGCAGTTGCCCAGCTGCGCGAAGAGATAAAATCAAGAGTGCTTTTTACTGCGCAAGAGGTGAACAAAAGCAAATACTTGCATGCTGTAGTTCCACGCGCCGCATTTTATGTTTTTGCCAAGCTTGAGACATCTTTGCTAAATGTCAAAGACGACAAAGAGTTTGTAACTAAATTGCTAGAAGAAAAGCAGGTCCAGATAACTAGGGGCTCAGGCTTTGGTGCTCTAAACCACGTTAGGCTAGTGGCACTAGCAGACAAAGAGACTATGTCGCTCGCAATTTCAAAAATAGAGGAGTTTTGCAAGGAGCATGCTAGATGAGTCAATGGACGCGCTAGAAGAAATAAAGGATATTAGCAAGGAGCTTTATGACAAAGTAGCTAGTTTCGCTAGCATAATGCAGCCTAAAGAAATAAGGCTGCTAAAAGGCACAAAAGAGGAATTCGAGGGCTTGGTAGCTGATATGCTGGCAAGCAACGAGCTCATAAGGCTAAACCCTGAGCTGTACCCGAACTGCTATCTCTACCGCAGCGACAAAAACGATGTGGCTAGAACCGAGCAGAATACCTACATATGCACGAAAAACAAAGATGATGTTGGCCCTACAAACAACTGGGCTGACGAGGACGAGATGCTCAATAAGCTAATGGCTTTGCTAAGCGGAATAATGAAAGGAAAGACGATGTATGTTTTGCCTTATCTGCTTGGCCCTGCAGGCTCAAGGTTTGCAAGGTGCGGAGTGGAGCTTACTGATAGCAAATACGTAGCAATAAGCCAGATGATAATTGCAAAAGTAGGCCAAGAGGCCATAGAGTGCATACGCAACGGCGATTTCGTGTTCGGGGTGCAGGCTACAGGAACATTGGATCCAAGCAACAAGTACATCGCCCATTTTCCTAGCAAGAAGCTAATCATAACAGTCAATTCTGCATATGGCGGCAATGCGCTGCTTAGCAAGAAATGCCATGCACTGAGAATCGAGGGCTATTTGTCAAAGGAAAAGGAAAGGTTGATAGAGCACATGATGGCTATAGAGGTTATAGACCCGCAGGGAAGGCATTTTGGCATAACGGGAGCTTTCCCAAGTGGCAGCGGCAAGACAAACCTGGCCATGCTTTCCCCGCCTGATGACTACAAAAGCTGGCAGGTCAGGCTTCTAAGCGATGACATTGCATGGTTCGAGGTTTCGCAAGGAATGCTTGTAGCTACAAACCCCGAGTACGGCTTCTTTGGCATCGTGCCAGGAACCGATGAGCATTCAAACCCAAACGCGCTAAAGGCCATAAGGAAAAACACCATATTTACCAATGTTGCCCTAGACCTAGAAAACAACACTCCTTGGTGGGAAGGCCTTGCCCCCATGCCCAAGGAGCTTGTAGACTGGCAAGGTAACAGGCAGTTTGCAGGCCCTGCCACACATCCAAATGCAAGGTTTACAACACCTATAGAACAATATCCATTTCTTTCCCAGGCCTACGGCTCTAAGGAAGGCCTGCCAATACACGCAATACTTTTTGGAGGCAGAAGAAGCACCACAATGCCTCTTGTTTATGAAGCATACGATTATGAGCAAGGCATACTTATCGGAGCAATGCTGAGAGCAGAGACCACAGCGGCGGTGGCAGGCAAAGTTGGGATAATAAGAAACGACCCAATGGCTATGATTCCATTCTGCAGCTACAACATGGCTGATTACTTCGACCATTTTCACAGTGTCGTGAGCAAGCTGGAAAAGAAGCCAAAGTTCTTCAACGT
>JAGDXZ010000054.1:0-7211 GCA_023270015.1 Microcaldota archaeon
CATCTTCACTCCCTTTTATCATAAGCCTTAATGATTTTGGGAATAATATCTATAAGGTCTTCTGCTATTATGTGGGTTCCTTTCTCTAGCGCCAGAAGGTCTCCGGCCCTAGAATGCAAATACACGCCGGCCGCGCACGCATCAAGCATTACCGCACCGGTCGCAGCGTATCCTGCTATTATGCCAGACAAAACGTCACCAGTTCCCATTGTCGCCAAGGCCGAGGTTTCTGCCGTATTGAGCCTTAGCAGCTTGCCGTTTGTTATTATGGTTGTATGACCTTTTGCCACTACCGTTGCCCCGATTGAGTTTGCAAGCGCAACTGCCTGTGACACTCTTTCATTCAATTCCTTTGATTCTTCTTCACCATAAAGCTGTACAAACTCCTTCTCCTGCGGCGTTACTGCAACATTTTTGTTAAGTCTTGCAGCCTTGCCTATTGCATATATCGCATCGGCATCCACAACGAGCTTCTTGCCTTTCGATACGGCGTAGTCTATTATCTTTCTTGCCATCTCAAGGCTCTCTTCACTTCTTCCTATTCCCATTCCTATTGCTATGCTATCGCTTTTTTCTATCTGTGTTTTAACCTCTTCAAAGTCTCCCTCTCCTATCGTTTCGTTTCCAAAAGGCTTTACAATGAGATTTGGCGAAACCTTCCTGCTCAGGTCCTTAATCTTTTCAGGCACTAAAAGCACAGCATAGCCAGCCCCCATCCTGAGCGAGGCGAGCGTGTTGTAGGCTGCGTTTGAGGCAAGGAAGGGGGCCCCGTGAAAGTTTGAGCTGCCAGCTATTATGAGAACTCTTCCGTTGTCAAACTTTGTGCCTTCAAGGCTTCTTTTCTGGGCTGCTTTCCAGAGATCTCCCGGTCCTACGAGAAGCTCGGCCTCTAGAGGAATACCTATGTCCTTTACTACTATGTTTCCAGCCTTTTCAGAATTTAGCAGTCCTTTCTTCAGCTTGTGGAAGGTTATCGTATAGGTTGCATAGAAAGCGTCCTTTTCGTAGCCTGTCGAAGCATCAAGCCCCGAGGGCAGGTCTATGGCCACAACCAGCTTTTTAGACATTCTTACCTTTTTTGCAATTTCTTTGACATTCCTGGGCAATTCCCCTTTGAATCCTGTGCCGAATATGGCGTCTATAACTATGTCGCAATCCTTGAGCAACTCGTCTATCTTTTCCTCAGCATTCTCGACAAGCCTTATGCCGATGCTCTTTTCGACAAGCCTAAGATTAATAAGCGCAGGAACTGCTTTTACCTCTTCCTTAGAGCCTACAATCGCGACTGTAACTTCATAGTTTTTCGAAAGCATGCGTGCGGCGGCGAGCCCATCGCCTCCATTGTTTCCATGGCCACATATTACCAATATCTTCCTCTCCTTTGGAAATTTCCTTTCTACGAACCTTGCTACTTGAGAACCTGCGTTTTCCATCATTTGAACTTGGCTTATGCCAAGTGCTTCAGCGTTCATTTCTATTTTTTTCATTTCTTCAGCATCAAGGATTTTCGGAGTGTAGTTTGCAAACCATTTTAAGTTTTGCATGGCATCTATTTAATAAAGGGAAGATTGTTTTATAATTGTTTTTAAAACCGGTGCGTTGAACGGTAAAGGTATTCAAGAAGAACGACAAATATCTCATATACCTGCCTTTCGAGGTAGTGGAGCAGTTGCACATAAATCAGGACGACGAGGTGGACTTTTTCAAGTTCAGCAGCTCTGCTTTCCTTTTTGCAAAAAAGGCAGATGTAGCTTCGCTTCTTTCAAATCTTCCTCAGAATGCTAAAATAAAGCTTAGCCCTGAAGAGCTTGCAGTGCTGAAGAAGCTAGATACCGTAAGGTATCCGAACAGGACAGAGGAGGAAATAGCAAAGTATCTGAACGACGACGACAGGAAAGCGCTTGACAAGCTCATAAAGAGAAAGCTTGTCGTTCTGTACAACGACGAAAAAAGGAAGGAAAAGTTGTACAGTATTTCCAAATATGTTTATGACAACTTCCTTCTAAGGAACAAGCCTAAAGAGACTTCTAAGCCTGAGCCTCCTCCCGAGAGGGCATGGGGCGTAGCCGAGCAGCCACGCATGCCTTCAAGTACGGACAACAAAGATGTACAAACGCTAGAGTCAAAGGGCTTTGTAGTTCTTGCAACAGAACCTGAGGCAGCAGCTCTTTCTCTTGCAATAGGCGAAAGCATAAGGCAGGGGCAGGTAATCGGGCTCAGGTCTTTCAACAGCAAGTACTACATTCTTTTGAAAAGTTTCTATGATGCTCAAAGTCCCAAAGTAGTGGGCGCTCTCAAAAACGGGCCAAGGTCTGTGGACGAAATATCAAAGGAGACTTCTCTAGATCCCGAAGCCGTTAGGGGCATTCTTTACGTATTGGCAGAGAAAGGAGAAGTTACAGAAAATAGAAGGGACATATTCGCCATTGTGCAATAAAGTCCATTTTCCAATTTCCATTGTGTGAAAACTAGCTATAGAGCCGCTATTCTGTCAAGAATGAGTATGAAAAGCACAAATACTAAAACTATGATCATCATTGTCTTTACGCTTATCTTAGGCCCTTTTTCGGGCGCGTCATAGAAGCTTAGTATTCCTGCTTGTTGTGCAGGCGTTGACAGTGCCATGTTAATATTGCTCTAGCAAGGTTTATTTTCTTTTCTCATTCTTGCGCTTCGCTCTTGCAGACCTGTATGCCGCATAGGCTATTATTGCTATTATTACTATTGCCGTAATGGCGTATTCCGTATTGTAATTGTAAGAGCTTTGAGGCATTATGCTTGCAAAGTAGTTGTTTGTACCTGCATATACCTGGTTTGTAGCTCCGTTTGGCTGTTTCCATTGCTCGTATACAGTAATAGGATAGTTTCCTGGGACTGCCTGAGTATCCGCACTTACCAGAAAAGTAACGTTTGCTGTGCTGCCCGGAGTGAGATTGGCTATGTAGTACGTGCTCGCAACAGGTGTTATCGGGTAAGTAGTTTCCAAGCTCAGCTGGATCTGCTCGGCTTCCTCGTTTCCTATGTTTTTGACTACTAGAGTTAAAGGCACATCTGTCGATCCCGGATTCATGCTCGAATGCTGCGCTATTATCTCGAACTGAGCAGTAGGAGCAAGGCTCAATTCTATTTCCTGGGTTTTGTGATATGTGTTTGCATAGTTTGCAGAATAATACGTTGCGTTTGCTATTATGCTTGCATTGGTGGCGTTTTGGTATGCCGAAACTGTAATCGGCAGTGTTTCATAGGAATATGGCTGAATTTCCGAGAAGAAGAAGCTGCTCGACGAGCTCAATATCTGCGTGCCCTTTCCTGCCTGTACTTCTATGCTTACATTTTTAGCCACCCCATTTCCTGCGTTCTGGACGAGAAGGGTAAGTGTCTGATTACCCCCGCTGTAAAGCGTTGGAGGCATTGCCTGCTGTGCGCTTATCTCAAGCTCTGGCGTGTTTATGACAACATTTACTGTTGCATTTACTATTTTGCTGAAGTTAGAATTGTCATCGCTAGAGTAGTTGATTTCAAATGAAAGTGTATGGCTTCCCGGAGTTAGGTTGTCGGGTGCAAAGTATACTGCATTTTCCTCTGCTTCTTGGCCCACTTGAAGAGTGCCTATCCTGAATACCTTTTCGCCTTCTATCTCGAATCCGGCCGAGTTGAGAAGCCTTACTGTTACATTCCTAGCAGTGCCGTATCCGCTGTTTTCGACAATCAGTTGGGTAGAGAACGCGCTTCCTGGTATGATCTGTCCAGGTATTGCATTTAGAGTTATGTTAGGATTGTTGTAGATATATACTGTCACTGGCATTACTGAAGTTCCTACCTCCTCATTCGCATAGCTTTGGCTTTGAGTGGGCGAGGAAGCGTATGTCGCAACTATGTCAAAAGTATACACGCCTTCTTGCGTAGTCTTCGGTATGTGGAGGCTCAGCTTGAAGTGCTCGAAGTACAGGCCTTCGTCCATTGCGTTTATCTCCAAAGTGTCTGTAGGTGAGAAATTGAAAATAGGGTATGAGCCCGTGAGCTGCAAATTGACATTGTGCAAAGTGTTATCGTAAGAGTTGTACAGGTCGAAGAATATTGTCATGTTGCCTCCGGCGACTACCGGATTTGGCGTAATCCATACATTTGCCAATGACAGAGCTCCCTCTATTTGCGCTTTGGCGGTTCCTGAAGCCGCCAACATCATCAATCCAAAAGCCAATAAAATTCCTATTTTCATGCTGTTCATGTTTACACCGGACTTACTTTTCTAAACAGCAACAGGCTTATCGCCATAGTGGCCAAGGTAAAGCCTATGAGAATTATTGAATAAGATACGAATGTCGATATAGGCAAATATCCCTTCAGCATGACGTCTCTTACTGCATCTATGCCGTATGTCATTGGGTTGTATATGCTGAAAGGCTGCATGAATTTAGGCAATGTGCTCGTAGGCAAAAATGCGCCCGAAAGTATCCACATAGGGAGGGTTATCGCCATTCCTATCAGCGAATAGACTTCTGGCTTGCTTATTCTCGCCCCGAGTGCAGTCGCCACCCCGCTGAATCCGAGAGCGCTGAGGAATGAGAACCACAAAATGTAAACCATGCCTATGCCCCCTTCCGCAATAGTGCTCCCATAAGCGAGTCCTATTGCAAGGGCAAGTATTGCGTTTATCATGGATTGGGAAATCCCATAGCCTATTTTTCCAAGAAGTACAGACATTCTGTGTATAGGTGCTACCATAAATGCCTTTAGATTGCCTAGCTGCCTATCTGTTATAAGCGTAAATCCGCCGCTCCACATGGATCCGAATGCCGCAACCATTATGACAATTCCAGCTACAAGAAAAGTCTTGTAGCTGCTGCTTGCTCCATAAACGTAATCTGTTTTTATGCTTATCCCTGTATTGTGCGATGTAGCCTTTACGCCGAAATCCGCCGCAACCTGGCTTATTGCAGCATCCGCTTCCTGCGAAGATATCGGCGAAGACACATCCGTATATATGTCTATTGTGTTGCTCCTGCTTCTTCCGAATGTCGAAGGTATTACCACTACTGAAGTAACTTCTCCATCTGCAAGCAAAGACATTGCTTCCTGTTGGTTGGTCATGGCGTATACAGTCAAAGTGTTCTGGTTGGTTAGGGCGTCTATGAAGCTTATGGCATAAGGCGAGCTTGCCAGATTGACTACTGCGATCGGCACGTGGCTTACTGTCATTCCCAGGTTGCCAAGAAGAAGGATGAGGGTAAGAGGGAATATTATGGACCTTGCTAGGCTTGTCTTCCAGTTCTTTTTGAATATGAGCATGTCCCTTTTGTATAGGTTATACGCATCGCCCAGCAAAGACATTGCCTTCACCTCCTTCTCATCATAAGAGTCCTCGAGGATTGCGTCTCCTCACTAAGTGTATCTCTCAGAGATGTGCCTGTCAGCTTGAGGAAAACGTCGTCAAGCGTTGGCTCGTGCATGCTTATGCCTTCTATCGGTATTTTGTTTTCGTTTAGCCTGTCAAGCAGGTCTTTCATTATCTTTACGTAGTTTCCCGATACACTTACAGAGACTTTGTCTCCAGAGATATTTGGTTTTTCTCCTGTTTCCTTCTGCACGATGCCCGCTATTTGTTCCAACCTATGTCTTTCAGCTGCTATCTCTATTATACTTTCCTTTCCTATAAGGTGCTTTAATTGAGTAGGAGTTCCCAGCGCTATTATCCTGCCTTTGTCCATTATTGCTATTCTATTGCACATGTCGTTTGCCTCTTCGAGGTACTGAGTAGTCATAAGCACAGTTACCTTTCGCTCAACGTTTATCTTTCTTATAAGCTCCCATATTTTTGTTCTGTTTTGTATGTCTAGCCCTGTTGTCGGTTCATCGAGCACAAGTATTTTTGGGTCCTGTATTAGAGACTTTACCATTTCAAGTCTCCTTTTCATGCCTCCTGAAAAAGTGCCTGCATACGCCTTTTTGAAGTTTGAAAGGCCTGCAAGCTCTAGAAGCGAGTCTATTTTTTCAGGTATCTCGTTGTTTGGCACGTGGTAAAGCTTGGCGAAAAGAATGAGGTTTTGCTCCGCTGTTAGCTCAGGCTCTACAATAGTCTCCTGCATTACCAGACCTATGTCTTGCTTTATTTCATTCAGGTTTTTGTACAGGTCTTTTCCTTCCACAATTATCTTTCCGCTAGTAGGCGGTATGAGGCCGAGAAGCATGTTTATGGTTGTGCTTTTGCCTGCGCCGTTTGGACCCAAGAGGCCGAATATCTCGCCCTTTTCAATTTTTAGGCTTACATTGTTCACTGCCGTGAAGTCTCCAAACTTCTTGGTAAGGTTTACTAATTCTATCGCAGTCTCCATATTCATCCACTTTCTATTCGCCTACTATTTTTTGAAGCTCTTTTATGACCTTAGTTAGCCTTCTTCTGTATCTTTCCAGTTTTTCCTTGTTTTCCGACTTGACATCTGCCAGATACGCCACGTATCCTTCTATTTCTCTTATTTCCCTTTCAAGGTCTTCCCTTTTGTAGAACCTCTCCTCCCAAGGGAATACTATCTTTCTTCCACTACTCGTAAGTTTGTACTTTCCTTGCCTGTTTTTGGTTATTATGCCTTCTTTTTCAAGCTGGTCCAGCGTCGGGTAGAGCGATCCAGGGCTAGGTCTCCATATGCCCAGGCTCATTTTCTGTATTTCGTCAAGCATTTCCTTGCCGTTAAGCTCCGAGTGCCTAAGAATGAATATTACAGCAGGCTTTAGCAAACCCCTTTTGTTTTTCTCAAAAAGCCTAAATATCTCTCGGTTCATATCGATTACTCGATTCTATTATTCGATACGAATTAAAAATTAATAAGCTTTGCCGTTTTCTGGTTTGCTTTTAATATTTTAACTTTCATATACTTTTAGTCTTTGTATGCTACTTCCGCTTAGGTTATTCCATTCGCTGTTTGGCCTCATAATATTGCTTTCACTGATCGCAAGCCTTTCTTCAGTATTTTACTATCTTTTTAACCTTTATTTCGGAAACAAGGAGCTTATGCGAAGCAAAAGAACAAATGCGGTAAAGGAGCTTAACAGGCAAGTAGGCGAGGTAACTGCCGTAGTGCCCGTTTATAACGAGAACCCTGCACTGTTTATCAAATGCGTAGAGGCCATAAGAAGAGAAAATGTAAGGCTTATAGTCGTTGGTGACTCTTCTTTAGAGCCTTACCGATCGATTTGCACCAGAAACGGCGGCACTT
>JAGDXZ010000054.1:7221-14460 GCA_023270015.1 Microcaldota archaeon
TTGCAGGTCCATTCTGGCAAACGGGTCGCTCTTTCAGAAGGAATAAGGCACGTAAAAACTAAGTACGTATTGTTCGTCGACAGCGATACGATAGTGCCGAAAGGAGGCGTGGTCAGAATGCTTTCCTATTTCGACGAAGGCATAGGGGGCGTAGGTGCAAGAATAAAAGTTAGGCTCGACAAGAGAAAGCTCTCTACTTACGCTCTTGAATTTTTCCATAGATTCAAGGAGTTTGGCTTTCTAGGACTTGAGCATTTTGGAATGCCCATGGTGCTCGATGGAGAGTGCGTAATGTATAAGACAAGCCTTGTAAAAGATTTCATGCTTAGCAGAGAATACAGGGAAGGCATAATATTCGGCAAAAAGGCGATATACGCCGATGACAGGCAGCTAACCTCGCACGTTCTCGACATGGGTTACAAGGCGGTTAGAGCCAGGGACGTTCTGGCGATTACCGAAGCCCCAAAAACAGTAAGAGGGGTAATAAATCAAGCAGTAAGATGGACAAGGGCCGGCTATTTGTATTTCTTCAAGGAGCTCCTTGACGGCACGTATCTCAGAAGGCGCTCTCCAGCATACGGGCTGCAGATGGTATACATGTATATGTTTCCTCTGGTATCCCTTGCGATACTTGCGCTTAGAGGTCTCGTGTTTGTCAAGAGGGGTGTCTTCGGCCTTTTCTTTGACATTTTCAGGTTAATGGCCTTTATAGGCTCGCCTCTTCACTCGCACCTTCATTTTGCGTTATTGGCTTTGTTGGCTGTTAGCACAATAAGCTATCTGCTCACTTTTGTATACATATACCGGTTTGCCTCTACCCTTTCAAGAAGGAAGAAAAGAACTCTTGCGGCAGGGGGCATATACTTGCTTCTTCTTCTTTTCATTTCTCTATACGGGCTTCTTACTTTCTGGAGGGATGATTGGAGAAGGCCCAACTAAACACTTATTTTAATTTTCTTTCCTCAATAAAGATAATGTGGTTTAATGATCAATTTTTCCGAGATGGAGCAGAAATGGCAGAAGGCATGGGCAGACTCAAAGATCTTCGAAGTAGAACCCAATGACAAACCTTCTTTCATGGTGTTTGCAGCGTTTCCGTATGTGAATACTCCTTTGCACATAGGCCATCTTAGAACCTATGCGATAGCCGACACTCTTGCAAGATACGAGCGCATGCGCGGCTACAATGTTCTTTTTGCAATGGGATTTCACGCAACAGGCACTCCCGTGCTTGCCTTTGCAAAAAGGATAAAGAACAATGACATGGAGATAATAGACGAGCTGAAAATGTTCCACATACCCGAAGAGGAGATAGCGAAAATGGTGGACCCCGAATACATTACTGACTACTTTTCAAAAACGGGCGAGGAAAGTTTCAGGATTTCAGGCCTTAGCATAGACTTCAGGAGAAAATTCATTTCTATAGAACCGTTTTTTAGCAAGTTTGTGGAATGGCAGTTTGGAAAGCTAAACGAGCAAAACCTTCTTGTGAAGGGAAGGCATCCTGTCGGATGGTGCCCCAACGAAAATAACCCCGTGGGCATGCACGACACGAAGCACGACGTTGAGCCAGAGATAGAGGAAGAAACTGCAATTGCTTTTAAAGTGGAGGGTGAGGATGCCTACCTTCTTTGCACAACATACAGGCCAGAGACAGTGTTTGGTGTTACAAACCTTTTCGTCAATAGGGATTCTTCATACGTTCTGTGCACGATAGATGATAGCCAAAAGAAGTACTATATATCAAAAGAAAGCAGCTCCATACTCAGCTACCAGTTCAAGATAAACGTAATAAAGGAAGTGAGCGGAAAGGAGCTCATAGACAAGACTTGCATAAATCCCGTTAACAATTCAAAGGTTCCTGTTTACCACGGCTTCTTCGTAAAGCCTTCTACTGGTACAGGAGTGGTAATGAGCGTTCCTGCGCACGCTCCTTTCGACTATGTGGCCCTAGAAAGGCTTAAGAAAGAAGGCATACCTGTTCCTGTGCCAATACCTGTGCTCAAGCTCAATGCGACTCAAAACCAGTCACAGCTAAAGGAAATAAAAGAGGACATTCCTCTTGCAAAGGCGTATTTAGACCTCCTTGGTGTCTCTGACGATGCAAGCGAAGAGGCGATAGAGAGTGTAACAAAGCTAGAGTACAAAGAAGAATCTAGATATGGGGTAATGATAGTGAAGGGCTATGAAAACATGCCTGAGCCCGAGGCGAGGGAGAGGATAAGAGAGAAGCTCCTAAGCGATGGCAACGCGATAAAGGTTTATCTTCTTGCAAACGCTCCTGTGTACTGCAGATGTGGAGCAGAGATAGTCGTAAAGATTGTTGACGACCAGTGGTTCTTAAATTACGGCGATGAAGCCTGGAAGGCAAAGGTAAGGGAGCACCTAAAGTCGATGAGGCTAGTACCTGAGAAAACAAGAAGCGAGTTCGAGTATACTGTCGAATGGCTTTCACTTAGGGCTGTAGCGAGGGCTCAGGGTCTCGGTACGAGATTTCCTTTAGACCAGAGGTATATTATAGAATCTCTTTCAGACTCCACCATATATCCTGCCTTCTATACAATATCGCACATACTGAGAAATGTAGAAGTCGAAAAGCTTAGGCCCGAATTTTTCGATTATGTGTTTCTTGGAAAGGGCGACATAGACAGCGTTTCGAAAAGCACAGGTATAGATTACGATGTCATAAAAAGATGCAGAGAGTCTTTCGATTATTGGTACAGAAACACGTCAAACCATTCGGGCTCCGATCTTGTCCAGAACCATCTAACAATGTACATTTTCAACCACGTGGCAATCTTTCCAAAGGAATACTGGCCAAAGCAAATAGTAACAAACGGAATGCTTCTTAACGAAGGAGAAAAGATGAGCAAGAGCCTCGGCAACATCGTGCCTCTCAAAGATGGCATAAGCCAGTATGGCGTCGACCCTCTCAGGATTTACTCCGTTGCAAATGCTGACATATACAGCGATGAGGACTTCAGCGTAAGCGCAGTGAAGGGCATACAGGAAAGGCTCGACTACATTTACAATGCCTGCATGAACCTCGACTCCCTAGGCTCTGGCGAGCTTAAGCCCATAGACTACTGGCTCTACTCAAAGCTGAGCAAGAAGATAGAAAGCGCAACAAAGAGCATGGACGACCTTTCTTACAGAAGCGCTTACCAAAGCATACTCTACGACAGCATATTGGAGCTTAAGAGGTATTTTGCCAGAGGAGGCAACAACGCAATAGTTGTCAAAGACTTTTTGACAAGCGTTGTTCTAATGCTCCAGCCTGTGGCGCCTCATTTTGCAGAGGAAGCCTGGCACCTTCTTGGCAACAACACGTTCGCATCTATGGAGAAATGGCCAGAAAGCAAAAAAGATCTTATAAACGAAAAGCTAGAAAAGCTTGAAGAAGCTATAGACAGCACCATAGAAGACGCTAAGATGGTAATAGGGCTCATGGAAAGAAAGGGAAAGAAAGTAAGCAAAGTAGGAATAATAATAGCTAGCAAGTGGAAATACGACCTTTACAACAAGCTTGCAGAGTACAAAGACCAATCGAAAGTTCTTGCAGAACTAGGAAAAGAGGTCAGCAGTGAAGTTGCCTCTAAGTATCTTTCGCAGCTTTCAAAAGGGCACACTGAGCTTTCAAAGCTAGAATCCGGAGAAGAAGACGAGTTTGAGGAATTTACAGATGCCGCCAAATACATTAGCAGCATTCTTGGGAAGGAAGTAATCATAGAAAAGGAAGAGAATTCAAAGTCTGAGCGCGCAAGCAGAGCTATGCCTTTAAAGCCAAGCCTTGATCTTTCATAATCCTTTTAGAAGTTAGATGACTCCAAGGCCCAATCCAGGTTCTTCCTTTTCGCTTTTGCCCAGTATAGAAGATCCTGAAACTCCAGTGAATATTGCTATTACCTCGACTTTGCCTTCATATGTATCGTCAAGCCTTGCGCCCCATGTCACGTTTGCATTTGGAGATATTTTTTCTGTAAGCTTCGTTCCTATTTCGTTTGCCTCTCCAAGAGTAAGGTCTGGGCCTCCTATTATGTGCAACAGGACGCCTGTCGCTTTTGAATAGTCAACGTCAAGGAGCTTGTTCTTAAGCGTGTTTTCAACAACCTCTTCTACTTTGTTTGATCCCTGGGCTTCTCCGACGCTTATCATTGCGAGGCCTCCTGCAGACATTATTGTGCGCACGTCTGCGAAATCCAGGTTTATCAAGCTAGGTTGCGTTATTGTTTCGGTTATTCCTCTCACTGCCTTTGCGGTTATCTCGTCAGCAAGCATGAACGTCTTTTCTATAGGAAGGTTCGGATAAAGTTCTACAAGCCTCTGGTTGTCTATTACTACCAGCGTGTCCACATTATTCTTTAGCTTTTCTATTCCCTTTTTGGCTGTTTCAAGCCTTACTCTTTCAAGCGCAAAAGGCATTGTTACAATGCCTATTACTATTGCCCCTTGTTCTTTTGCGGATCTTGCAACTACCGGAGCAGCGCCTGTGCCTGTGCCGCCTCCCATTCCTGCCGTGAGGAATACAAGGTTTGCATCTTTTAGCAAAATGTCTATCTCGTTTTTGCTTAATTCGGCTGCTTTTTCACCTATTTCAGGAAAGCCGCCTGCCCCGAGGCCCCTTGTCAAATCCTTTCCGAGTATGAGCTTTGTTATGTTGGGATTAAGCATTCCTAAATGTTTTGCATCGGTATTGAATGCGTAAAGACTTGCGCCTTTTATGTCCATCATACTTAACCTTTGCACAGTGTTGTTGCCTCCTCCTCCAACTCCGACTACAGCAATTCTAGGTTTAAATAGTTCGCCCTCACCAAGCAGTTCGCTGCTTTGCACATTTCCATACATACTGGTCAATTTTAAATACAAAGGACAAAAATAAAATTCTTTGCTAACCTGCTTGTTACGGTTGTAGCCAGTCTATTTCATAGTACTCTTGGGGACTTTTCGGCAAGATAATCCTTCTTACAATGTAGTAGGTAACAGACGTCTCCCTGTCAACTATTGCAAGAAGAAGCTCGAGCTTTCTTCTTGCAGTTTCCTGGAGCGCTGCTGCCAAGTCGCTTCCTCCCAAATATTCTTCTTCGCCCAGCGCAAGCATTGCAAAATGAGGAGGATAATTGCTTGGGTTGTCGGCTTCTCCTCCGTGCCTGTGGTAAAGCACGAAGTCGAGCTTTGCAGAGCTCTTTGCTTGTGATCCAGGAACCGCGAGAAGGAACGTCTTTTTTACAGAATGTGCCACTCTTATCGCTCTTGCCCATTCGGATATTAGTAGCCTTGAGTTTTTGGGAAACACATGTATTACATGCTTCGAATGTGTCCAGTCTTTTCCGCTGCCAGTGCTTGGTCTTGCGCCAGGGAAATAAACCCTAAAATTTGTTCCGAACTTGAATCCTGTTTTTATAACATAGCCTTTGTTCCTCCAGTCCTCATAAACCGAGTAAAGGCTTGAAAAGTCCTTATGCCTTTTTGTTGCAATGGCCTCTACCTCCTCTTTCTTGATATCATTCAGTATAAGAGTGCCTTTGTTGGCCAAGTAGATTGTCTCGTATATGTCCAGCTTGTTCAGCTGGCCCCTATCGGCAGCCTTGTATGCGCCATACTGACCAAACCAGTATTTTTCATAAAGCTCTTTCCCTTCGTTTTCCTCCTTTATCAGAGTTGTAAGATCGGACTTGAAAAAAGTTCCGTGAACCTTGAATTTTGGCAGCTCAATTTCTTGGCTTGGATATTTTTTTACAGGGCTTTCCAACGGCTCCTTGTAGCTTTTGTCAGGCAATTCTGCTACAAGGCCTCTGTCCCTCCAGTCCTTGTATGCGAAATATCTGGCTATGAACTTGCTCTTTTTCGAGAACCTGGAAAAGAAGTCGAAAAGGCTTACTTTTCCCGCATCGCTTTTGCATTCAGCGTTTCTAGAATCCATAAGATAAAGGGCCTCTATCTCTGATAGAAATAGCTTTTTATCAAATTCAGTCCCGTAAAATCCCTTTTTGAGTATGCTTACTGTTGATTCGTCTTCGGCATATATTTTGTTTCCTTTTTGGACAAGTTCAAGCATATTATATGCTTATTAGTAAAAGTTTAAAAGCTGAAATCAGAAGAGATAAAGGGCTACGAATCTTACAAGCTTTACAAGGAACCTGTGCCAGCTACTAGAATTCTTTTTAACGTCTTTTATGAGCTCCTTGTATTTTATCTTCTCTTCAGGACTCAGCTTTCCTTCCTTCACTACTTCCGTCTTCTTCCCATCTACTATTTGCGTTTCGGTCCTGCTTATGATTTCCTTCCTTACCATGGAATACCATTCATCAAGGGTGCTGCCGTGGTTTTTTATCATCTTGAGGAAATCTTTCATCATTACAGGCCTTCTTTTTCCGGTCCTGTCTTCCTCTACAGCGGGAATTAAAGCAGCCTTGTCGCATATCTCGCTTATGTCAGCCTGCGAAAATCCCATGGTTGCCCTTGCAAGTCTTCCAAAGCTTATTCTTCCAATCGGCATGTTTCTAGTCGCATACTTGAAGGCGCCCTTTCTCGCCTTATAGTTAGGCGGAGGAAAATAGATTTGCTCGCCAAATCTTCCGCTTCTTTTAAGAGCAGGGTCCATGTCCCATGGTTGGTTTGTCGCACCTATTACAAATATGCCTTCAGGATTCTTTTCAACGCCATCCATTTCGGTAAGGAACGCATTTACTGCCATTCTCATATATCCCATCTGGTCTCCCGTGCCTTCTCTTTTCATTCCAAGAGCGTCTATCTCGTCGAAGAAGAGTATACACGGAGTATGCTGCCTTGCCTGCTCGAACACTGCGTGCAGATTCTTTTCTGTGTTGCCCGCATACATGTCGACGATTTCGTGTATTCTTACAATTATTACATTCGAGTTTGTCTCTCCTGCTATTGCGTTTACTATGTATGTTTTCCCATTTCCAGGCGGTCCGTAAAAAAGAACCCCTAGCCCGAGCTTTTTGCCGTATGCTTTTAGAAGCTCAGGCTTTTTTATCGCGAGTATTATGTTCTCGTAAATTTCTTCCTTCTGCTTCTCCAGCCCCACAACGTCTTTGAACGTTATGTTAGACTTGTACCATTTTACGCGCTTTATCTGGCCTTCCTCTACTACTGTCTCATTTTCGGTTTCTTCTTTGGTCGTTTTTACCGGCGTTTGCATAGTAATCTGCTCCTGGCTTTGCTGTACCTGCTCGTCCATTCTTGCATTCAGTTGCTCTAGCCTTGTTCTTGCCTGCT
>JAGDXZ010000054.1:14470-24968 GCA_023270015.1 Microcaldota archaeon
GGATTCTTCGCAAGAGATTTTTCATACCATTCCTTTGCTTCTTCAAGCTTGCCTTGGTATTCTTTTATAAGGCCCATCACATAAGGTGCGTCGTAGCTGTCAGGCTCAAGCTCCATTACTTTTTCAGCATCCAGCTGTGCGTTGTCGTATCTGTTTATCAGAGCGTATGAAAGAGCCCTGTTGAAATATGCGCTCGAATAAAGCGGATCCAGCTTTATGGCCTGCGTATAAAGGTCTATAGCTTCCTCGAACCTATTTTCTTCGAAAAGTTCCCCTGCTTTGGTGTAAAGCTCCTTCGCCTGCGGATTCCTTGTGTCTTGCTTTCTTGCCTGCCCTTCAGGATTTGCTTGATCCTGGTCTGCCATTTAAGTCATTATTTTTTTCCTTTTTCAATTTATATTTTTATCTATTGGCGCACAACCACGTTGTCAAAAATAGAAAGCCAAAGTGTGGAAGGCAACTAAAAACCAAAATGACACCAGGCCATCTGGCATAGTTAGCCTTCCACAAATAACTATCTACCGCAAATTTTTTAAATGTATGTTTTTGGCGTTTATTGCCTTTCTTGTTTTTATCATCGAAAGCAATTTTTGCCAATTTTCTTGTTTGGTAGTATGCCGTTTCTTAAAAGCAAGCCGTCATTACGTCTCCAACGCTTATTACCTTGTTGTGCCTTGCAAGCCTGCTCAATTCTTCCTCGCTATTATTTTGCCGTAATTTTTTTTGAAAACTCCTTTCTAAGCCCATTAGGCAGGATAAGCATTATTTCAGGCGCAATTATTAATTTCTTTCTCATCTTTCAGCATCGTGTTCTTTTAGCAAACGTATCTTTTTAATGATATCGCTCCGCTGACTGCGATCTCCTTGTCGTTTGCTTTTTCTATTTTGCATCCTCTGCTTTCCAGAAGGCTTGCCAAATTGCGGCTAAGGTTTGTTTCCTCGTCAAGACTTACTATGTCTACTTCTCCATCATCGGTTTCCAAGATCATTATTTTTTGGTCGTTTAGTGTATGGGTTGATCCATGAGGCACGAGCCTTGCCACTGAGTCCAGAATTCTAATTTCAAGGTTATGCTCCTTTGCGACAAGCTTGGCTATTTCTAAAGCCTCTTCAGGAATACTTGTATTATCTTCGTTTACTGGCATTTCTCCGTTTTCAATTTTTCTTCTTGCTTCTTTAATCTCATTTATGCGCCTTTGTGCACCAGGATCGCCATACTTTGCAAGAATGCCGAGAAGCGGAAGGTCGTAAGTGTGTATTGCAAGCGCCCATGCAATCTCATACCCTTTCTTGTACAACCCTTCTTTCAGTCTCTCGTATATTGCCTCTTGAATCTCCCTTGGCGTATGCCCGTTATTGGCAAGCGAGAGTATTATGTCTTCGTTCTGGTCTTCGAACAATTTTCTTACTTTGTCAGGATACTCTTTTGCAAAGTTATCGGTAAAGTTCTCTGCAATTTTTGCCCTTACCTTTGAAGAGGTGTCAGAGCTTAGTAGTGCATGAATCTCGGGTATGCGCGTATTTTCTGCTATGCTTATTCTGACTCCTTCGTCATCATCTTTGCAAAGACGCATTAGAATATGCTTTATTTTCTCCTTAACATTGGAGGCTTTTTCTTCATTGCCTAGTTTGGCAAGCTCTCTGGCAATAATACACCTAATCTCTTTGTCAGCTTCATTTATTTCTGCAAAAAGTTCCTCGCCTGATTTGCTTCCGTATTTCACTTCGTTGATAAATTTCCCGACCGCGTCCATAGTGTTCCATTCTCTTATTTTTCAACTCATTTAAAAATGTTTGTGTCGGGCAATAAGCCTGATTACTTACATGCATCTAATTGGCAAATAAATCATTACAGGCCCTTCACTGGTAAATACTTTTATGAAAGCTATACTGCTGCCATATATATTACTATAAGTGCAAATTGGCTGCAAAGCATATGCTAGCGTTTGATTCGGCAATATGGTCTCGTTGTCAGTACCAATAGTAAAATTGAAACCTTTGCTATGGAGTTCTATTTTGTATAGTTGTATTGGCTTTATTCCTACATTTATAAAGTAAAGCGTTGATGCATTGGTAGAAAAATAGCTGAAATTCAAATCAAGCGGAGGGTCAAAATATAGATTTTTAGAGACGTTCAATCCGCTCCCGTAAACGGCAATTGTGTGATTTCCTGGATAGAGTGTTAAGTTTGTTGCGACCAAGAAAGAGTAGTATCTTGTATAATTTGCCTCTTTGTTGTCTATGTAAAGGCGTATGTCCGAGGCAGCAGGATTTACATCTCCCAAGTTTAATACCAGCGTTTTATTGAAATACATTGCAAAAGTTATTGTTGGCGGAGGAGGTGGCATATTGTACACGACCTCATGGTTTTGCAATGCGGCATATTGGTAAAAAGAAATTGCGGGCAATAGGTCTTTTCCATCAAAAGATAAGTTTCCGCAAGTTTCATTACCCCCTTTTAGCAATTCTATAGCCGCCTTAGTTCTGGCTTCCTGAAGTATAAGCATATATTGCAACTGTAGGCTAAAGAAAATATCTGAATAAGAGCTGTTCAATGAAAAAGTGGGAGGCTCATTTGTATATTCGGGTAGAGAGCTAATAAGGGTGGAATTTTTAAAAGGCGGATAATATGCCAAGTAACCGAGAAGAGAAGTCGAGGTTTCCAACTGTTTTGGCTGGCAGTTCAGATTATTAAGGAATGGCGACATCAATTTTATATCTGTGATAATAAGACCCGAAGTAAAATCAAGTTCGTAAAGGGACACCTTATTTGTAACGTTTTTTGGAACTAGATAATACTTAGAAAGTGAATTTGCAAACCCGCTATTTAGGCAAGGAGACTCTTTGCCGTAATTGCTGGCATTTATTGTTTTGTTTATAAGGGGTATGCTGCTTGCATTTTCATTTAATACATTATAGGCTGTTTGCAAAGTTGTAAGCACTAAGCAGCGTATTCTTGGATCTACAGAATTCCATGATGCATTCAAGCCCTTTAGGAAGCTCAGGTTGCCTGCGAACTTTGTCACATTTAAACTTTCAAATTCGGCAAATGTAAAGTTTGTTTTTGAAAAGGGCAAAAGAAAAGAAGCGTAGATATATGGATTTGCAGACCAATTCTGCATGTTTGCGATCTTTGCGAAATTCGGGTCTATCGAAATGTTTGACTGTTGTACTTTTATCGGCTTTGTGCCAGTTTCTGCGAATATTACTAAACCTACTATGGCTATTGCTAAAATCGCCAAAACATAGATAGCGAGCTTTCTTTTTCCTTGCCGTTTAATAGGCTCCGTATTAATAGGACTAGAATTGTTTGAATTGGATTCTGGCTGGGGAATTTCTTGTTCCTGCATTTCTTCCATTAAACCATTCTTTTTATTGCATCTACTTTGTGATTTATAAACTTAACTTAGCCACTTTGAGTTAAAATAAGCCCCCGCCGGGGATTGGACCCGGGACCTTTCGCTTACCATGCGAACGCTCTTTAGTGGGCTAAGCTAGAAAAAATCCAGCGCAGCCTACCACTGAGCTACAGGGGCTTATCAAAATACTTTGTAGACCATGTCGCCTTCTCTTACCGGCTGGTCTACCTTCAGGCCTATGGTGTCGCCTTTGTTAGCCTCATCGACGTTTATGTGCTCGATCTGCATGCTCTGCACCTGCTGCTCGAAGTTTGTGTTTTTGCCCTTTATGCTTATCCTGTCCCCTCTTTTGAGGTTGCCGTGCAGCTCAACGATTGCTACGCCTATCTTGTCATAGTAGTGGGTTATCTTGCCTACCTCTTCTTCCATGCTTATATTGAAAACAAGAAGATTAACAAAACTTACGCTAAGCAAGGTTGCAGGGGGTGAGATTTGAACTCACGAAGGCGCAAGGCCACAGGATCTTAAGTCCTGCGCATTTTTCTGTGGCTTTCGCCAGACCAGACTCTGCCACCCCTGCACTTTAATCATCAAAAGGCAGAGCACGGGCTAGACATAAGTGGGCGGCTCCGCTGTCGCCTCTGCCGCCTTGCTGTAGTGGTCGTGTGTTTCTTTTGCCTTCTTCAGTATCTCTCTCACCTTTGCCTCAACTTCCTTTGCCTCCTTGTCAAGTTCTGAAAGGTCTATGCTTATTCCAAGAAGCTTGTTCAATGCTGAAATTGCTATCTCTGCATATTTAGGATCCATTATCTCTGGATTGACCTCGACAAGTATGTAGAGCATAGGTATGTTGAACTCTGCAGCGCCAGTAAGCAACACGGCGCTCACGCCTGCAATTACGCCCTCATCTATTGGCTTGAAGCCCTGCTTTATCGCTTTTTCAGACAGATCCTTTTGCGAAGTAATGACATAAGCGACGTTCGAGAGCTGCTGGGAAGGCATGCCTCCTATAGATACTATTTTTGAGATGCCATTTTTTCTTACAAATGAAAGCAGCTCCTCGCCGAGCGCGTGCACAGCATTCGTCGGTATGGTAAACTCTGAAAGCACAACAAGAAGCTTGTTTTTTTGATCGGCATAGATCCTTGCAGTAAACATCGGCACGCCATCGTGAATAGCTGTTATCGGCGGAAACAGGTCGCTGTCTATGTAGCCTATGTATTCCATGTTGAGCTTTTCTATTATGTAGCTAGCAGCCATCGGGCCTACAAGCCCAGCACCAGGAAATCCCTCTATGAGCGTGTACCCTTTTAGGTTTTTATTCTCGAAAAGTTTTATTTCTAGCATAGTATCATTGATGGTATAATTGAATGGTAACTTTTAAAATCGTTCCGTGACACGCCTGCCTATACCTGTTGCCTTGCATTGCCAAAAGCGTTTCAATGCTAGGCTGCTACTTTTGCTCTCGGAGATTCGACGATAGATATTTAAATTATTAGGTAGATGTTTATTCGGTGGAAAATATGGGAGAAAGAATTAGCAAGGAAAGAATTGAAAGAGAAGACGGATACCTGTACTACCTTGGAAAGGACGGCTATGTCTGGCGCACGCCGATGAAAACAAACCCCAGAGGAAGAAAGGCCAGGGTAGGAACTGAAAAGATAGAACGAGAAGAAGGCTATCTCTACTACATAGACAAGGCAGGCTATGTAGCAAGAGCAAAGATGAACAGAAAAGGAAGAAGGTGAATTTGTTTTTGTTTTCTTTCAGCTTTTTTGCTTAGGCTAATCCTAAATAATCTTTTCCTTTTAATATTACTGATTCTATGAAGATCGTTTATTCCGATAGAAAAACTGGAAAAACAGCGCAGGCAGAGGTGCCCAAAGAGAAAGAGGCAATGCTCCTTGGCAACGCCATAGGAGATATAATAGACGGCTCGGTAATAGGCTTGGAAGCCTACAAGCTGCAAATAACAGGGCTTACAGACAAGGCTGGAACGCCATCCAGAAAGGACCTCGAAGGCAGCAGAAAAGCCTATGCATACTTGCTCGATAAAAAGCTAGGAAAAAAGGGCTTGAGAAAAAGAAAGCTTGTAAGAGGGAAGGTCATAGCGGCGGATACCGAGCAGATCAACACAGTAATAGTGCAGTATGGCACAAAGCCTGTAGAGGAGCTCTTCAAGCCAAAAGAGGGCCAGGAGAAGAGCGAGAAATGATAATGAATTATGCTTCAAAGGTAGGTAGATGAATAGCCCGTTTAAGCAAAGCCAGATAAACATAGGCACACTAGGCCACGTAGACCACGGCAAGACAACATTGACTAGCGCCATAACACACACGTGGACCGATACCCACAGCGAAAGCATAAAGAGAAGCATGACCATAAAGCTTGGCTACGCCGACGCAACTATCTACCTGTGCGGCGATGCAGAAAAGCCCGAGTCCTATACTACGCAGCCGAGCTGCGAAGATGCCAAGCCTATAAGGCGCATCTCAATGCTCGATGCCCCAGGCCACGAAATGCTAATGGCTACAGCCATCGCCGGCTCAAGCATAATCGACGGGGCAATATTCGTAATAGCGGCCAACGAGCCGTGCCCAATGCCGCAGACAAAGGAGCACCTCATGATAATAAACGCGCTTGGGATAAAGCAGGTTGTCGTAGTGCAGACAAAAATAGACTTGGTGGGCAAGGAAAAGGCAAAGCAGCACTACGCCCAAATCAAGCAGTTCCTTAAGCACACAATCATAGAAGACGCACCAATAATCCCTGTTATGGCGAACAAGGGGATAAACGTTGACGTCTTGCTGAAGCAGCTCTCTGCAATTCCTATTCCTGAGAGAGACACGACATCAGACCCGATAATGTATGTGGCAAGATCTTTTGACGTCAACAGGCCTGGCACGCCTATTGCAGAGCTAAAAGGCGGCGTCGTCGGAGGGTCCATACTAAAAGGAAAGTTTAGAGTGGGCGACGAAATAGAGATAAGGCCTGGCGTGCTTAGTTCGCAGAAAAAGGAAACATACGAGCCGATAATAACAAAAATAGAGAGCATATCCTCTGGGGATCAGATGCTTGATGAGGCTATAGCTGGTGGCCTGATCGCGTTTGGCACGGATATAGATCCAACATATACAAAGGCAGACGCACTCGTAGGCCAGCTAGTAGGGCATGTAGGCAAGCTTCCGGAGGTGCAAACAAAGCTAAGCCTGAGCTATGTGGCTCTGAAAAGAGACGATCTGCCACCACAGCCTTTCAGAAAAGACGAGCCGCTACTTCTCGGCATAGGAACAGGCACTTTCGTTGGCTACGTAAGGAACGCTAAGAAAAACAACATAGAAGTGGAGCTTAAAAGACCGGCATGCATAGAGGAACATGCAAAAATCTCTGTGCTGAGAAACTTCGGCCAAAGGTGGCGCCTTACAGGCTATGCCACTCTGGCATAAGCATTAGCTATTTTCTCCACAAACCTTTTCCTAGCATGCTCTGTATTCAATCTTGTGCCTTTGCTCAAGTTAAAGCCTGCTGCATGCGGATGGCCACCTCCTCCAAATGCTTGTGCAAGTTTTGAAATGTCTTTTTCCTTGCTTCTTATGCTCACCTTTCTTTCTACAGTATTTACCGCTATTACTATGCCCTTTCCGCTCTTCTTGAAAAGGGCATCTAAGAGATCATCAAACACAAGCCTGTTGCTTGCAAACGCGACTGCTATATCGCCGGCGTAGTATATTTTTGAAAGGGCCTTGCTAATTTCCTTCTTGCTTATTTCTTCAAACTTGCTGGCAAGCTTTGTTATTTCCTCGCTTACCAGCACGCCTTTGCTTATGCTGTCTGCAAATCTCCTCAGCAGTTTTTGCCTGCTAGCCATGCTTAGCGTGTTGGCATATGCCAAAGCAAATTGATATTTTCTGAGAATGCTCTCGCCTACATTATTGATGGCGAAATCGCTTGCATGCACGAGCTTGAGAAGCCTTTTATCCCTGACACTATTAAAGCCCGTTAGCCTGGCCACTATCTCAGAAGCACAATATTGCCTGTTTTCCCCGAAAACAGCGAAATCGCACATCTCAGCTATGCCAGCACATTCCTTAGCCCAAGGATGGTGGTCTAACCATATGATCTTGCAGCCATTTGACTTAGCTTTTGAAATTGCCTCTTGCCACAAGCGTCTGTGGGCTATGTTTACGTTCAAATCTGTTATGAAGACAACTCCTCTGAAAGAGGAAATGCGCGCAAGCGCATGCATTAAGCTTTGCGGCGTATAGTCTGCAAACACAGTGTTAGCATTTGGATAAATGCGAAGCAAAAGCGCCGCTGAGGTTATGCCGTCGAGGTCTGTTGAATGAGAAACTATCAATACGCGCATGCTTACCAATCAACCTTAAACTATAAAATAGGGAAGTGCGACCTTCTTGCTTCTTGTAAAAACAAAATGAAAACAAAATTTGCATGCGGAATGTCTTGAAAAGAATTAGAAAGGCCTGCTGGGGGAGCGGCAGGCCTTTTTCCTCTATTGAGGGGGTGTTATCAGTATTTCGTTTTGAGTCGCCTTGCCAGCATAACGGTAGTAAACCTTGTGGCCAAGTTGATAGCGCTCCAAAAGGCCGCGCTTATAAAGGAGGTTGAGCCTTGCCGAAGCTGCGTTCTTGCCCTTGTAGCCCATGAACGCTCTAAGCTCCTCTGCTGAGGCCATACCTTTTGCCTGTACGAACTCTATTACCTTCGTGTCCACAGGGCTCAGCGGAACAGGCTTTGCCTCGGCAACATTCTCTTCAATAGGAGCGGCTTCTTCAGAAGCAGGCTGTGCAATGAGCTCTTCCAGCTTTTCAACCTGCTTTGTTACAAGCTCAAGCTGCTTGTTGGTGCGCTCTCTTTCCTCCACAAGGTATTTTACCAATGCCGCAAGGCTTGTTTCATCTACATGTTCGCGAACGCCTGCATTTTGCATCGCTACCTGCTCAATCTTTTCCTTAAGCTCCTTTATCTGCTTTGTTAGCTCATCGAGTTTTGTCATGCAGGCACCACGAACTTTCACGCAATGCTCACGAAAGTTTCATGCTTCGTACATGAAACAATCATGAATCAATCATAGAATAAACCTAAAAGATATTTAAATATTATGCAAAACAGAGTGGAAGTATAGTATATCACTGCAGGCAGATAAGCAAGCTTGGCAAAAAGAAAGGAAACAAGTACAATTGAGAAAGTCATAAATATATTTTGTCGATAAAAATTGTTTGATAGGATTGTGTTAGTATGCGCCAGATTCTTATACCCACAGCCAGGGCTAAGCTGATCAGCAAAGACGATATGCTGAAGCAGGTCTCGGAGAGGCTGTCGTGCAAAATAACCATAGAGAACGGCAATGAGGTAGTCATAGATGGCGATCCGTACAACGAGTACCTCGCCGCAAACGTTATAGAGGCGTTTGCAAGAGGTTTCGATATCAACACTGCCTACAGGCTTCTCAACGAAGACATGTACTTCAAGTCGATAAATCTCAAGGAAATATTCAAAAATGAAAAGCAGATAAGGAGAATAAAGGCTAGAATAATAGGAAAAGACGGCAAGACGAAAAGATACATACAAGCTGTGAGCGGCGCAACGATAGAACTCTACGGCGGCACAGTAAGTGGCATAGGCACGCTAGACCAGCTAAGAATAGCTTATACCGCAATAGACATTCTCATAGAAGGCGGAACGCATAAAAAGGCATACAGGGCAATAGAAAGGGCAAGAAGAGAGCTTGCAACACAGTGATGGCATGCAAGAAGAAAGCGTAAAAACTGCTGAAGAGATATTCAAAGAATTCAGAGAGCACAGTGTCACCGAATTTTTCAAGAAGAACAGCCAAATGCTAGGCTATGCTGGCAAAGTGCGCTCCTTGACTACTGTAGTGCATGAGTATGTAACAAACAGCTTAGACGCCTGCGAAGAAGCGGGCATATTGCCTGAGATAAGCGTTGAGATAAAACAGGTTGGCGAGGAAAAGTTCAGAATAACAGTAGCTGACAACGGGCCAGGAGTGCCAAAAAGCCATATAGGCAAAGTGCTTGGCAGCGTGCTAAAAGGAACAAAGTTTCATAGGAACATGCAACAGAGGGGCCAGCAGGGCCTTGGCGGTAGCGGTTGCACGCTCTATGCGCAGATAACAACAGGCAAACCAGTCCATGCTGAATCAAACACAGGCAAGGAAGCATACGCCTGCGATGTTAGCATAGACATAAAGGAGAATAAGCCAATTGTAACAAACCTTGTTGCTTTGCCTGTTGAAGGGCACACAGGCCTAAAAGTCACTGGCGAGTTTGGAGAAATGAAGTATGAAAGGAGCGAACACGGCGCCTTAGAGTACATAAGAAGAACGGCGATAGCAAATCCCCATGCGCATCTCGTCCTTATAGAGCCTGACGGCAACACTGTTGACTTTCCAAGATCTACCAACACGATGCCAAAAAGGCCGAAGCCGATAAAGCCACATCCTCTTGGTCTGAACGTGGCAGACCTTGTAGACTATGCAAAGGCAAGCACCGCTAGAAAGGTCTCTTCCTTTTTGCTTGAATCTTTCTCGAGAGTCACTTATGACAAAATAAGCGAGCTAAAGAACATTGCTGGCATCGATTTTGACAAAAGGCCGCAAGATCTTACTTGGGAAGAGGCTGAAAAGCTAATAAGCGCTTTCAAGAAGGTAAAGTGGCTGGCTCCAGAGATGGATGCGCTCTCCACAATAGGTGCAAGCCAGATAGAGACTGCTATGAAGAATATTCTCAATCCAGAATTTGTGAGCGTGGTAGAGAGGAAGCCTAAAGTTTTCAGAGGAGGAATACCTTTTGTTGTTGAGGCAGGCATAGCCTATGGTGGCAATGCGGGCACAAAAACAAGCCAAGGCGTGAGTGGCAACATAATGAGGTTTGCAAACAAGGTGCCTTTGCTATTTGACAGCGGCAGCTGCGCAATAACCGAGGCAGTAAATGAGATAGACTGGAAGAGGTATGGCATAAAAGACTTTGACCAAGAACCTATAAGCGTATTTGTAAACGTGTCTTCTGTCTATGTTCCTTATTCTGGAGTCGGCAAGCAGGCGATAGCGCAGGAAGAGGAGATAATAGACGAAATAAAGCTTGCAGTGATGGAAGCTGCAA
>JAGDXZ010000024.1 GCA_023270015.1 Microcaldota archaeon
AGCTTTTTAAGTTTACTTTTTTATTATATAAATACAAAAAGTGTGTTTTCCGATGGAAATTTCAAATTTGGAAATTCCGGACGCATTCGACTTCAACCGCATGTTGAAGATATTGCCTAAGGCTATAACGCGAAGGCAGTTTGCATATTTTGTCAACAACGCAGTCAGGAAAGGCGAGCTTGTAAGGATTGTACGCGGAAAATACGCGAAAAAAAGCGCGAATCCATTTAAAATAGCCCTCTTCCTTTTCCACGGCTACATAGGATTTTCGTCTGCATTATACCTGCTAGGGCTTAAAGAGGAGATAGAACGGGTAATATACGTAGGCACGAGCAGGAATTCTCCCAGGGTTAGGTTTTTAAACAAGGAAATTGTGCCGGTAAACCTTTCCGCTCTTCTCTACGGGACACAGTTCATAAACGGCCTTGTTGTCTCCACATATGCCAAGACAATATTTGACATGTTCTACAGGCCCAAATATGCGAGCTTCTTTGATCTCTACAGGGCGCTAAACCGGAAAAGCCTAAGCAGGGAAGAGTGGAAGGAACTGCTTCACTATTGCACAAAATCCAACGTTTCAACAATAAGGCGGATCGGTTATGCCCTTGAGGGGAAGGCTCCAAAATGGTTTACCGGCGCTCTGCTTAGGATAAGCGACGAGCACGGCGGCGTATCATATTTCATGAGGAAAGGCAGCAAAGGAAAATTCTCCAAAAAATGGCACCTTTACGATGATATTGATGTTTTAAGGTGGAAAAATGCAGAATGAAGACCTTGTTCCAATAGCCCAGAAGACGGGCATAGATGCCGAAAAGCTCAAAATGGAGCTCGAACTTTTTGTTTCAATGCCAGAGATATTTGGCATTTTTGAGAGGAACAATGCTGATGTTGGCATGTATGGCGGAACCGCCATCAACAAGGTCTATTTTGGAGAAAGGCAGAGGCTATCTTATGACATAGACCTCTTCTGCTACAACTACGACAAAGCAACAAGCATTATGGATAAAAGTGCAAAGCGCATCGTAGACAAAGGCGGGCGGGCAGCATACATGTACAAGAGCATAAGGCTAGACCTTTGGAAAATTGAAAAAACTCCAGAAAAGCCGCAGAAGCTGGAAGCAAGGAGCCTGCTTACTTTCTTTGGTTATGTTATGCCTCCTGTGCTGGTGCCTACATACAGCCTGGAATACCTCCTTGCAGAGAAAATAATCGCGCTCGCAGAGAGGAACCTGCTAAAAGACATTTATGACGCATGGGTGGGCCTACATATTGTAAAAGACAGGCAAAAACTGAGAAATTACCTAATGTCTATGCAGAGGAAAAGAAAGGTGGATGTCTTATTTATGTTTGATTCGGTAATAGAAAAGAATCTAGACTGGTACAAGGAAAAGACGATTGACGCTATAAGCTATCCAGAGCCTAAGCTCATGATAAAAGATGTGCACGCCAAGCTTGAGGAGCTCCTAGGCTAGTTTCATTGCTGCTTATCCAGATTCCGCGATTTAGCATGCAATCGCTGCATTGCCCTTTTCGCAAATTCTGCAAGGCTAATAAGCTTGCTCGGCAAATGCTTATTGTGATAGCGTGGTAAAAGAGGGCGAGAAAGCAATAGACTTCAGCCTAGAGGGATCTGATGGCAAGGTCCACAGCCTTTCAGAGTTCAAGGGCAAGTACCTAGTGCTTTACTTCTACCCTAAGGACAACACGCCTGGCTGCACAATAGAGGCAAACGAGTTCAACAAGAAAATAGAGGAGATAAGGAAGCTTGGCGCAGAGGTCGTGGGGATAAGCAAAGACAGCCTGGAATCGCATTCCAAATTCAAAGACAAGTACTCATTGCAATTCCTCCTTCTCTCAGACCCGGAAAGCAAGGTGATAAAGGCTTATGGGGCATATGGCAACAGGGGAGTTTTCGGCTATGGCACTCTGAGGAACACGTATATCATAGGCCCAGATGGCAAGGTGGCAAAGGTATTTTCAAAGGTATCTCCAAAAGGCCATGCAGATGAAGTAATAGAGTTTTTGAAGCAGGCAAAGAAAGCAAAGCCTGACTAGGCATACTGCTTGGCAAAGTCAGTTATATATGGTATGTCCTGCTCTTTGTTGATAGATGCCATGTAGCCTATGTAGAGGCCATAAAGCCATACAAGAACTAAAAGCGGTAAGCCTATAAGAGGAATGAACCTAAGCACTAACCCTATAATTCCCAGTATGATGGCCTGTATAGAGTGCTGCTTTTTCCTTTTGTCGTTGCCGCTGATGACGAAGAAGATTATTCCTGTAATCCAGGTTAGCAGATAGATTATCACATAGGTGAAGTCGTTTTCTTTGCTTGCCAACGAAACACCATATTAAAATTGGGCTTTTGTCTTTTTAAGGTTGCGGTATTGCATTGGAGCATTGCTGTATATCTTTTCTTCGCCAAGCTTTTCCAAGCCTTTTTGTTTTATCCAGAGCTCGCTTTACCTTTTCCAAAGCCTCTACAGGTCCCAGCATAAGCAACAAACAAGCAGTTCGGCTAGCCTGTTTGCCTTTTGCAACGCCCTTTAGCCTTTCATAGCCTCTAGACATTTTCATTAGCTTGCTTTTTAGCAACTTTGATTGCACTTCGATGCTTCAACTGCTGTTGATATAGAAGCCGGTGCCTACAGGAATAGTCCTGTTTGTCTCAAGCACTGCGTTGCCC
>JAGDXZ010000043.1 GCA_023270015.1 Microcaldota archaeon
CAGAAAAGTCTCTGTTGTGCACTATTTTGAATGTTAGAATCATACTTTATCCCATCGTTGCTCTATATGTCAAGATATATGCTATCTATATATATCCATACGTCTGACGTCTGTCTAATCGCATTCATCCCACGATTGAAATTGTGGGCTTTCTGCTATGCATTCTGTAAAATAAGAATCAGGTAAGCGATGAGCGAAGCGGCTGCAGCACAGGCAAGGTTGGAAGTATACTTGTTGCCTATTCCTTTCTCTTCGAAATAGCCAAGCAAAGAGTCAACAATATTGCCCAGAAAGCCAGAAACAGCAACTACACCAACGCCAAATGCCCCTATCCCCACAATCGGCAAAGTCAAGGCAATTATCAAAGCCCCTACAAAGCTTGACACAGTACCAAGCCAAGTGACTCCGCCCGAGGTGCCTTTCTTGACCTTTTGCATTGTGAGCAACATTAGAGGCGTGCCGTCAAGCACCCCTATCTCGCTCGCAAACTTGTCAGCGGTTATGCCGCTAATGCTGGCTGCATAGACAAGTATGAGAAGCTTTGCTGAGGCGAAGCCGTAAATGTTGTTGGCAAAGAACAAGGCAGAAATGACAACCGCTATGCCACCATTGGCAAGCACGTTTTTCCAGCCCCTGGCACGCTCGTATTGGCCAAGCTGCTTCTTCTGCCAAACTCCCAGCTCGGTCACAAGCGCTGAAAGCATGAGAAAGAAAAGAAGCAAGAAAAGGAAGTAGGTGCCGGCGTAGGAGCCTAGAAGCAGCACAGCTATGCCCATCAGCACAGCAGACACAATGCCTTTCGAATCCAAGGTATAGACTCTCATAGCACCAATGCTACCATTTTTATGGAATGCCTGAAAAACGCAAGATTTTTAAATCTGAATAATGCCATAATATCAGTCATACGAATCCTCTACTGTGGGGAGGTATGAAACTGGTCGCCTTGCCAGCGCGCGTCCCACGCGCGTGCTGGCCTATTTCTTCTTTCCTCTATAACCTTGCTAGCGTATTCCTCAATGCTCTTTATTGTGCCGCTTGTCTTCAAGCTCCAAAGCGCTATTTCCTCTTGGTCTATGCTCCTTGTCAAAGCAGTCGCCTCTATAAGCTTGCCCTCATAGCCTCTTATGCACCTTATTGCAAACAAATCTTTGTCGAAAAACTTTATTATGCTTAGGTCTGCAAGCGCGTAAGCCAAGCCAAGCCTGGGGCGCAGGGCATCTAGCAACTGCTTTGCCTGAACAGGCTTTGAAGCGAGCACAAGCACATACCTATGCTTTTTCCTTACTAGCATCTAGCCACCTTAGCATGGACTTTGCCTCTGGCATGTCTGCGCCTAGCAGCATGGCTAAGCGGATTAGCTGCATTGGCGAGAACAGCTCAAGGTCTCTTTTTGCGAAGCTTGCTATTATTGGCACAGCCTTTGCACGCTTGGCCCTGGCAAAAGCAAAGCTTGCGTGCTTAAGCCTTAGCTCATTAGCTATGAAAGCCCTTGCACTTATCGCAAACACCTTCCTATCCTCGCCCAAAGCCTTGAAGACCTGCTCGCCTATTGGCCTGCTAAATTCTGAAACGGCGCCTATGCACATCGGGCTTTTTATAAGCTTGGCTGCCTGGGAGTCACCCATGAGATCAAGAGCCACAAGCAGGTTTTTTGCCTGCTTTGTGCCTATGTTTACATCCTTGCCTATAATCAAGACTTTTTTGAAGCCAAGAAGGTGTAAAAGGTCTAGGCTTACGCCGTTTTCAACTATGTCCACGTACACGTATGCACCTAATCGGCCTTGCCATCTTCGCCAGCAGGCCCTTTCTCCAAAAACAGGCTTTTCTCTATAGTTTCTTTTATCTTCTCAGGAGAGTAAAGCAGCTTGATAAGCTTTGTATGGCCCTTTATTCCCTTGCCAGACTCGAAGGTTGTTATAAGACCCTGCATCTCCAGGTCTGTCAAGTATTTTCTGTACCATCTTGCTTTCTTGGGCTCCATATGAAGCTGCTCAGCGATTGCCACGTATTTGTTGTAGACCTCGCCGCTCATCAAGTACACATCAGTGCCGTCTGCCAGCTTCTTGAACCTTGCGCCATGGCTTGTGAGCAAAGCAATCGCATAAAGCAGAAGCCTCTGGTGCTCTGGCAGAGTTGCTACAGCTTCATAGGCGATCTCTTCTTCTGCGTCTTTCTCAGCCTCTTCTACTTCTTTCACGGTAACCATTGGCAGCTTCCTCTCCTCAGCAATTTCTCCTGCTTTTGAAATTATTTCCAGGGCAAGCCTTGCGTCGCCGCTTTCCTTAGCAGCTATCGCCGCTGCAAGGTTTATGCTTTCCTCATCGATCTTTCCAGGCTTGAAGCCTTTTGCAGCTCTGTCCTTCAAAATGGCTGCAAGCTCGTTGGCGTTGTAAGGAGGAAACACGATCTCATTCTCATAAAGCGAAGACAGGCTTCTTGGGTCAAGCTCTTCCTTGAAGTTGAGCTTGTTCGATATGCCCACAATTGCCACGCCGCCCTGCTTTAGGTCGCTGTTGGCTCTGGCAAGCGTGTAGACAAGATCATCTAAGTCCTTTACCATGTCTATCTCATCAAGCACTACTATGAGTATCTTGCCGTCTTCCTCTA
>JAGDXZ010000049.1 GCA_023270015.1 Microcaldota archaeon
TCTGGCTTCTGTCGATTATGTTTATTACTATGTCTGCATTACCAAATTCCATATAACTGCCATTTGGCGAGCTACTATATAGAGGCTTTCCGTTTGGTTGTTTGTCAAAGAGTTCAAAGCCTAAATCTGCCTTTATTTCGCCAAACTTCCATAAATGAAATGCAAAATCCTTCATTGCGTATGTTGCAACGCCGTTGCTCCTGATAAGCACCTTGTATTTTTCTTTTGGATTTTCAAACTCTTTTGCAACATCTTTTACCTTTTCTAAATCAAGCACAACGCAGCCCTTATATTTGCCTTCGTTAATGTTTTCTACGGCCCCTTTTTCCTGTGCAAGTATTTTGGCTTTATCTAGGAGCTTGCTTTTTACAATATCGCTTTCCCATACAAGGACGTCATGGTAAAGGCTATATGAATATGCAGTTTGGTATTGCGCTCTTACACATCTTTCAGACACCTCTCTTGCCAGCCTTGCCTCTTCGGTGTTGCCGGCTTCCATATTCTTTAGTATCTCGTTGATTTCCTTTTCTATTTCGGGCTTTTCTGAAAGTCTCTTGTTTACCTCTACATACTGTTCTCCAAGAAATCTGTCGAACTTCTTGCCATTTGGGTCGCTCCCCAAGTGTTTTATCCCCCATAGCGTTTCAGCCACTTGCAAGCCTAAGTCGTCTATGTAGTCTTCTCTTTCTACCTTGTAGCCGCAAAATTCTAGCAAGTTAGCAATCGAATCGCCAAGGAGTGCATTTCTAAGGTGGCCTATATGCCAAGGCTTTGTTGGGTTGACGCTAGGATACTCAACAAGCACTTTTTTGTCTTCTCCTATGTTAGTAGAGCCATAAAAACTGCCTTCTTCAATTACAGTTTCTATGACTAGCTTTGCATACTCTCTTTCATTGAAAAACAGGTTTATGTAGCCGTTTGTTTCTTCTAGCTTACTAGCGAACGAAGGATTTCCCATTTTTTCGATAATCTCTTTTGCTACCTCGCTAGGTTTTCTTTTTACTATTTTGCTAATCTTAAAAGACACAGACGAGCTCAAGTCACCAAACCCCTCTTCGGGTATAAGTATTGTATCTTCAATTTTGAGTGCTTCTACCTCTAGGCTTTCAAATGCAATTTCTATTGCCTTCTTTAGGCTTGTGGCGAACGCCTCTTTCATTAAAGCAATAGGGGAGGTCATCAAACCACTGTACTATCACTATATTGTGAAGCTATGAGCGGAATTTGATCTATAAGATCACTAGCTAGTATGTGCGTCCCTTTCTCTTTCGCTAATATATCTCCAATTCTCCCATGGAGATATACGGCTCCTGCTGTAATATTGAACATTGATTGAGCACCATTAGTTGCAAAACCTGCAATAATGCCGGTTAGTATATCTCCAGTCCCCATGGTTGCCAGTGCGGCAGTTTCTGTCTCATTAAGCTTTACCTGCTTTCCGTCAGTTATTACTGTAATGTGGCCCTTCAACGCAACTACTACATTTAATTTGTTAGCAAGTTTGATTGCTTGTCTTACCCTTTTATCCACCTCTGTCTCTGGTTTTCTCCCATAAAGAGTTTCAAACTCCTTTTCCTGAGGAGTAAGTACGGTGTTCTTGCTTAAGGAGATTCTGCCCAAGGCGTAGAGCGCATCTGCATCTATCACAAGCCTTTTGTTTTTATCAAGTGCGTATTTTACGATTTCTTTTGCGGCTTCAAGAGCCTCTATGCTGCGCCCTATTCCCGTTCCAATTCCTACTACGTTGCTCTTGTCTATTTCCTGTTTTATCGCTTTCAGATCGGTTATATAGTCCTCTCCTGCAGCTCTCACTATTAAGTTAGGAGACACTTCCCTAGTAACTTTCAGAATGGAGTTAGGAACCATTAATACAACATAGCCTGCGCCAGACCTTAAAGTGGCAAGCGCGTTGTATGCAGCAATTGCAGCCATCGAAGGTGCGCCGTAAAACTCTTTACTGCCTCCTAATATTAGGACTCTTCCACGGCTAAGTTTATTCTCAAACAGCTCTTTCTTTGGTACTGCCATCAATAGATCCCCAGGTCCGGTAAAAACTTCTGCTTTTAGTGGTATTCCTATATCAGCACAAACAATTCTTCCTGCCTTTTTAGATTTTAGCAGACCTTCTTTCATTTTATGGAATGTTATTGTATATGTTGCCCTTACCGCTTCTTTCTCATATCCGGTTGTGGCGTCGAGCCCAGATGGCAGGTCTATTGCCACTACTTCTTTTTTCGAATCGTTTAGTGTTCTAACTATTTCTTTTATAGGGCTTCTCAGCGGGCCATGGAATCCTGTTCCCACTAAGGCATCAACTACTAAGTCAGCATGGTCAAGCACAGTTCTGAGTTCATATTCTACATTTTCTACTATCTCCACTCCGCTAGCTTCAAGCGCCTTCAGGTTGATAAGGGGAGAAGCCCCTTTTATCTTTTCCCTGCCGCCAGCGATTCCTACTACAACGTCGTGGCTTTTGCTAAGATATCTTGCCGTTACAAAGCCATCCCCACCTTTATTGCCATTGCCACATAGCACAAGCAGTTTTTTCTTGCCTTTAAAGCGCCGTTCTATGAAATCTGCTACTGCCT
>JAGDXZ010000012.1 GCA_023270015.1 Microcaldota archaeon
GAGAATACATTTACGCAAACCAGCTTCTCGAGCAGGGTATAACCACAGGCACATATGAATCGATGATAAACGATGCATTCATACTGCTTTATATTCCAATGGCCTTTCTTACCTACATACTCCACATAGGAATATACTATGCAATAGTGCTCGGCCTATGGATTCTGTTGCCAATAGGCATTCTTTTCAGGGCTTTTCCATTCATAAGAGGAATAGGGGGGACGCTTATAGGAATAGGCATGGGGATAGGAATAGTATTTCCTGCAACGATTGTTATGTTTAACATCCCGTTAAGCAACGCCATGCAGTTTCTAATACCACAAAGTATTGGCGTGCGGGCGTCAAACTTTCTCAGCGGCGAGGCCGGCATCATATGGACAGGCCTTACCAATTTGTTTTACATAATAGGCAGTATCTATTACTTCCTCAACATATTCTGGTCATATGGTGCCTACTTGATATTGCTGCTGCTTATATACATATCCGATCTTGCCATAGTCTACTCGCTTGCGGACAATATAGCTAGGACCCTCGGCGGCTCTTTCAGGCTAGGCTTGACTGGCAAGATGAAGCTGGTATAATGACCGGTTTACTGCTCAGTAGCATATGCGGCGTCTTCGCCAATGGTATGAGCGTAGGCTATGGCGGGGCTTGGGAGAAGCAGTGGCTAACCGTAAGCCTATTTATAGTGCTTGCTGTGCTTTCAATATCTGGGCTGCTTTATGCGATAAGCGGTGTTATGCCGACAAAAAGAAGGGAGAAGCTAAAGGGCATAATACATTATGAGATGTTTGAGGCGTTTGTATCTATTGTACTAATCTTCTCCGTCCTCCTGCTTTCAGACTTGGCTTGCTATGCTGGCTCTGTTCTTTTCCAATCGTCAACCTACCAAGGCCTATTTTACAATGATGAGATCTATATCGGCAACCTTCTCTTCAACAGAGGAACTGCATTGGTAAGCCAGCTTTATACCTCTGCCATAGAGTACGGAATAGCTTCGCAGGCACTAGATTATGTCATTGGCAACGCCCTTGCCTATATCTACAACGCTTTTGTAACAGCCCACCCAAACTTTGTCATATTTAGTGAACCAAGCACAAGCATGTTTTTAATTCTCAGCACATATGCTTCGCTGTTTCTTAGTACCTATGTCTCGATCGTGCTAGTAGTATGGGGAGTCCTTTTCATTATTTTCCTCAGCCTTCCGCTCATACAGGCAAGCGCCCTCACAGTTGTTTTGCCAGTGGCGATAGTAACAAGGCTATTTGCATACTCTGGCCCGAAGCTAAGAGAGGTATCAAATACATTTATAGCCTTTGCAATAGGCCTTTTCTTTGTGTTTCCTCTGACAATAGCGCTTGACAGCCAGATAACTTCCTGCCTTATCACTCCTGGAGCGAGCAATTGTGGCTGGCTTTATTCCCAGTATATTCAGCCTGTGCCTGAGCAGGTTCCAGTATCTTCGCTCTTCACTTCAAGCACAGCACCTATAGGCGGTTTTCAAGTCTCGCTTAATGTATTTAGCGCAATTGCTACAAGCGGGGCCGCACCAGGACTTTCGATGGTTACGCTTCTTTTCAACGCTCCGGTAGTTGCTTGGGACTACGCCACAAAAATAGCAGACTATGCCTTCATGGGGATAGTTCTTACAGGGATAGACTTCCTCATAACAATAGGATTCATAGCTGGCTTTGCAAAAGGGCTCAGCTCAATATCTGGGCTCTTTGAAGGTGGAGAGTTTTGGTGAAAATAGCAAACCTGTTGCCATTGGCAGCTTTTGCAGCATTAGCTAGTGCGTTTGCTTCGAGCAAACAGGTAACTATAGCTTCGCCTTACTCGGCATTCACCAGCTGGCTGCCTGTAGTATTTATTGCGGTGCTGCTCGGAATTGTAATAACCTCTATATATTACATTCTGGGCTATCTTCTGAACAACCGCAACGTAAAGGCTAGGGCAATATCTGAGCTCATCCAAGCAGTTGAAACTGGAGTAATCGCGATTTTCATAGTAATCATATTCTCGATAATAGGAAACACGCTTCTTTCGCCAATCTCGGTTTTGCAGCCTTCTGTTACCAACACATTGTGCACGCAGCTGCAAAGCAGCGAATTGGACTTTCTGAACCCCAATGTGATAGTCACCAAGTCCCCTACAAATGCTATATGTAACGGGATAATAGCGCCCATAGCAAGCGGACATACGAACATTACCAGAAGCATCGACTACGGTCTTGCAGCTACATACGTGGTCTTTGCAAATGTAACAAACCAAGTAGCAAACAACCTAAACGCATTTTATGTATATGACGGCATGATAAGCTTCCTTTCAAAATTCCAGTCAATAAACGGTTTTGGGATAAGCGTAGCAGAAAATTCGTATCAAGTCGCCTTCAACTATACGCCCCTTGCAGGCTACACGTTTCTCAAAAAGATGAGCCTTGCTGTAGGTGTGGTAAGCGGTCTAGCATTTTACGCTCAAACAATCCAAATGATATTGCTCTTGCTTATACTTCAAGTGTGGCCTTATCTGCTAGCTGCAGGCCTTATCTTCAGGGCCCTTTCCTATACAAGAAGGCTTGGCGGGCTTCTTATTGGCACAGTCCTTGCATTAGTTATAATACTACCTTTCATAGTGTTGTTTGAATACGCTTCGCTAACCTCTCCACAGGCATATCCTATAGGAGTAAACTCTATGCCTTATTTGCCCATCTACGAAGCAGCGCCAGACGGCAACACGATTGTCTATGGCGACACTTCAGGGTTCGCACAAATCAATGGGCAGTGGGTATATGAAACGCAATGCGGCAACCCTAATACTGCTAATTATGCATACACTACGCTCTCACCTAACCCTCTGCAGGAATGCCCAAATTGCTACATAAAAGACAGCAGCCTATGCCCTAATGGCGAATACGCCTATGAGACTGTTTGCGGAGATCCGAACACGGCTGAAAGAACTGGTTTCCTGAGCTTGTCATACTATTGCACAGCTAGTCCAAGTTCTGGAATTCAGGTAGTAAACAACCCGGCTAACGTAATTCCAAGAGGCGCTGGAATAAGCCCATTCATACTGCCTAATGCAACAGCTACGCTCAAGCATTATTCATGCTGGTCGCCAAACCTGCCTACCTACGAATTGGAATTCAGTGCCTTTTACCTCATCCCATTCTACGGCCTTACAATGGGCCTTGTAGCGGCTTTCGCCGCAAGCGCGTTGGTCTCCGAAATACCTATAACACCAACAAGGATATTGGGCTGCTCGCCACCAGAAGCGATAGATGCTGGGCTTGCGCTCACCAACATATATGGCATAACCTCCATAACTGCATTCCTTATACCCCTTTTCAATGTACTAATAATCTATGGAGCTGCTATGGGCCTTTCGAAGATGATGGGTGGCGAAAGCGACATACTCGGGCTTAGCAAGTTGATATGATGAACAAAATAGGCACAATGTTGCTTGTCTTCGCCTTCTTGGCTAGTTCTGACCTTGCCAATGCACAATTTGGAGGAGAGGCGGTTTGCAACACCATGTTTAATGTAGACAACTTGTCTGCATTGAGCGCGAGTTATGCCACCTTGTTGAATGTTTCTCTTGTAATTGTGCTGATGGTACTTTCAATTCTCAGCATAATATACGCAATAGGCAAAGCTTTTGGACTTGCAAGGTTCGTTTCCTTTGTACAGAAGGAGTATTTAGAAAGCATATTCAACATAATACTCATAACAATAGTAATAGGTGGACTTGGATTCGCAGATGCTTCTGCAAAATTCTTTGCATCGATCTCTGCTATCTATGCAACTAGCCCACCAAGCGTACCAAACACTGCAAACGGCTTGCTTTTGCAACTGTGCACAAACTACTTTAACAACGGAGCATACCAAGCCCTAAGAGACGTCGTTTATCTCCTTCCCGCTTTTGCTACTGAAAGTTTTCTAGACTCTCTTACACTTCAAGTTAACACGCCGCTAGGTGCCAACGTAACGTTGCATAGAGTAATCCCCACACCTGTTGGGGTTAGCATAGGCTTTTCTATTTCGCCCTTTAAAGGCATATATCCTTATTTGGTAATCCTTCAAACCGAAGCCGATGCTGCGGTAGGAATCGCAATGATCCTAATAGGTGTTGGAATGCTTCTTGCGTTTATCGCCGCTCTGTTTCCTCTTCTTTTCTACGCCGGAATACTCCTAAGGTCTTTTCCTTGGATGAGGGCGGCGGGCGGATCGCTAATAGCACTTTTCATCTCCTTCTACATAGTTTTTCCTGGAATTGCCTACGGCGCATCTATCTTACCAAGCGTAATACCGAGCCCACCACAGCTTCAAGGCTTTGGAACAATTACTGCAATATTGACTGCAATTACTAATCCTTTAGAGACTTTAAGACTCAGTCTAATGCCACAGATAGAGAATACAGTAAACACATTTATCTATTCGGTTATTCAGATTTTCGCCATAGGCGTTGCTTTCTTAATTTCTTTCGATCTGCTTGAAGCCCTTGGAGACTTGCTTGGAGCTCCTTCACTACAATCAAGCAAGCTGTTCAGCAAGGTGATATGATGTTCCTGCTTGATGCCTGCACTGGTGCTGCCATTATGACAAACGGCTGGTTCCTAGTAGCTACTGCTGGCGCGCTTGCTGTAATGGCGGTGCTTGCAGTAATCTACGCTATCGCGCCGCTAGCAGGACGAAACGAACTTAGGCCATGGGCTAGAATAAAAATATTCGACGTACTTTTTTCTATTGTGCTCATCTTTATCTTCTTCTTTATTATAACAGAACTGAATTCCATAAACTATGTAAACCTATTTGGCAGTTCGCTTGTGCCTACTACCTGCAGTAGTTCACTAACCTCTGCTTCTGCGCCTGGAACTCTGAGCTGTAGCCATGTTTTGCCAGCAGTGGCAATGTGCGACCTGAACCAGTTCAACGGCTATGCCGGCAAGTTTAACATACTTGCATACCTAATCCAATTCTTCCTCTCACTCTCATCCGGCTTAAATATAGAAGGGGATATAGGAACTTGGGGCGCATTCAGTGCAAAGATATCAATAAGCATATCTTCTTTCCAAAATTTCCTGTTTCTGAGCATATTGTTCTGGTTCTACATCCTAAGCAGAGTGTTGCTTCTTCTTTTGTCGGTATCTACGCTTTTGCTTAGCCTAACCTTGACAATAGGCCTCCTTGCAAGAATATTCCCTGTCACGCGCACATTCGGAGGGGCGATGATTGCGTTTGGTATGGGAATAGGAATCATACTGCCGCTGATGGTTTCGCTGACCTATGGCTACTTGGACATTGGACTTCAAAATACATTTTCGAACATATCAACCCAGACTTTGATAAATACTATATATTCCTTCTTCCTTTACGCTTTAATTCCGATTGCTTCAACAATCGCTTTAACACAAGAAGCAATAAGCCTAATAATAAACTTAATAGTGTTTTCAGGGCTAGTTATCGTAGGCCTTGGATTTGTATCTATCTTTGACTTGGTGATAGTAGATGTATTCATTAGGGACTTTTCCCAAGCGGTTGGGGAGAGGCTTGACCTGCTGAGCATACTTATGAGCGTGGCGTAAATGAAAGCATTGATCATTGCTTTGTTTTTGCTTATTGGCCTGGTATTTGGGCAAGTCACCAGCTGTCCAGCTTCTGCAAGTGCATTGGCACCATGGTACTGCAGCCAAATAAACCAGGCGGTGTATCAGACATGGGCTGAGTGGGAACCGATAGCGGTTGCGGCTGCGCTTGTATCTTTCATGGTGGCAATGATAATATTTGTAATAGGGACCGCAACCAGCAATAACAGAATCAAAAGCTTTGGGATGGGCGAAATATATGAAGCCATAGCTACAATAATAATTGTTGCTGCATTTTCCTTCATAGCCGCTGAACTTTTTGGCGTTCTGCCATCGGCAGTGGCTGGGCCGATAGACCCGTATAACGGAGCACTCACTTACTTAGCGAAAAACATAAATGAGACAGCGACGCTTGTAAAGGCCCTTTTTGGCACATATGTGATTGCATCCTACTATGCCAGCATATCCTTAGACTATGTACTTGCCGGTGAATCTGTCTCGATAGTGAAAAATGTCTATATGGTATATGCGGCTGCTGTAAGCATATTCTTCCTGCTTCCCGTAGACGCAATAATCAGCATAATTCTTGAAGGGCTCCTACTGCTATATGTAGAGTTTTACCTAGTGCTGTTTGCAATGTATGCAAGCATTCCTATTTTCTTCATACCAGGCATAATACTAAGGGCGATATTGCCTACAAGAAATGTGGGCGGGATGCTCATGGCAATGGGCATAAGCTTCTACCTGATAATGCCAACGCTGTTTGCAGTTGCATATTACTTCACTACTAGCGGCGCCTTGGCTTCGCTATATTCGCAGACGCAAGCCATCGAAGCGAACAGCCAAGGCACAGGTGTTATAACCAATGCAATAAGCCCAACAAGCCCGCTTGTGCTGGACTTAAAGGGCATAGAGACGGGAATGGGGGCATATTGGATGGCTGTTCTTTTCTTCCCATCGCTTATTATTGCCATAACCTATGAAAGCATAATGATTATAGGCGAATTTATAGGCGGGTTCTCAAAGAAAAGCGGCCTATTGAGGGCTGTTTAGATGCAAGAGAGCGTATTAGCAAAGCTAGGCAAGAACAGCATCTCGGCTACTGACATCGCAAACCAGTTTTGGTGCGAAAAGCAGGTTGAGCTCAATTACCTGTACGGAAAGAAGTATACAGAACAAATGCAAAAAGGCAAACAGATCCATGAGGAGTTGAAGGCAGAGACATATATTCCTCTTAACGTAGAGCCAGTTACATATGCGGACCTGCTTTACAAGATAGGCTATGAAAACTACATGGCCCTAAAGGTTCTAGGCGAAAAGAAGGTTTGCAGGGAGCTTACCATATATGGCTCATTAGGAGGCTTCAAGGTAGTTGGCCAAATAGACGAGCTAAGACTTGACGAAAACGGCGTTAGGATAATAGAGCTTAAAACCATAGACTTTAGGCAGGGCTTTAGCACAAACCAGTCTAAGCTAAAGCCAAATATTGTCCAAGTCATGCTTTACAAGAAGCTTCTTGACGACCTGAGGTTGAGAAGGTATACGCTCTATAATTTTTCAAAGGCGTACAGCTTGCAAACTAAAAAGCTCTCTGACCCTTTCTTAAGGGCCCTTCACGAACTCGGCATAAAGGAGGAGTATACAAACATAAGCGAGATATATAGGCTTATGTTCGATGAATTTTATACTATGCCGAAAGTAAGCGACAAACTTGAAATTAGATATGTTGATAGGTTTACAGGCAAGCAGGTAAGCAACATTATAATAAATTATGATGAAGAAAGGATTAACAGGGATCTTTCTTTTGCTTTGAAGTACTGGCATGGTGAAAGAGAAGCCATGCCGGTAAGCAAAGAGGAAAGATGGAAATGCAGGCTTTGCAAGTTTTACGGAAAAGAATGCAAGGTTTGGTGGCCTCCAGGGTGAGCATATGGAGCTGAGCAAAGAAAAGCTTAGAGAGGAATTTTGGAAGCAACCTGATAAATATTACAAAGTAAAGCTCTTTGAAGAGCTTGGCTTCGAGAGGAAAAGATGCAAGATATGCGGCAGATACTTCTGGACAGCAGATCCCAACAGAACCACTTGCGACGATTCTTCGCACACGCCGTATTCCTTCTTCAAGGAAAAGCCGAAGTCGATAGGCTATGTCGAATTCTGGAAGATGTTCAGCAAGTTTTTCGAAGAGAATAAGCATGCAATAATAGACAGGTATCCTGTAGTTAGCAGATGGAGGCAAGATCTATATTTCACCATTGCTGGCATACAGGACTTCCAAAGGATAGAAAACGGGGTCATGAGCTTCGAGTATCCTGCAAACCCTCTCCTGGTCCCTCAGATGTGCATGAGGTTCAACGATGTGGAGAATGTAGGCGTTACAGGAAGGCACTTCACCGCCTTCATGATGGCAAACCAGACGTCTTTCAATTGGCCTGAAGAAGGATATTGGAAAGATGAGACCATAAGGATCAATTTTGAATTCCTTAACAAGGTTTTGGGCATAAGGAAAGAGGATATAATCTACCACGAAGACGTATGGGCCATGCCAGACTTTTCAGAGTTCGGCCCTAGCCTAGAAACGTTCTCCAAAGGTCTTGAAATTGTAAACAGCGTATTTACAGAGTTTGGTTTGATAAACAACGAAATAAAAGAGCTCAAAGGCAAGGTTGTAGATGCTGGCTGGGGATTTGAAAGGGCTCTGTGGTTTTATTCGGGATTTGACAATGCTTACGAGGCGGCATTTGGGAGCATTATAAGAAAGATAGAGGAAGAAAGTGGGATAAGCATAGATACAAACCTTTACAGGAAATTTGCTACTTATTCTGGCTCCCTCGACTTCGAAGAGAAAGGAAGGTCTAGCCTTGAGAAAGTACTGAAAGAGCTCGGCATAAGTTGGGAAGAATACGAAAATCAAATAAGAGTTGCACAAGCAATATATGCGACTGTAGATCATGCAAGGACCCTGCTTTTTGCAATAACTGATGGCGCCCTACCTTCAAACATAGGCGGCGGATACAATCTAAGGGTTATCCTGAGACGCGCCTTCGACTTTATTGAAGGCTATGGAATAAAACCTTCGCTTACCGAAATAGCTGAGCTTATAGCACAAGACCTCAAGGGCCTTTACCCTGAGCTGCTTGACAGCATAGACACCTTTGACAAGGTAATAAGCATAGAAAGGGAAAGGTATCGCAAGAGCGTAGAAAATGCAAAGCACATTGCAGAGGTCACAATTGCAAAGGGCAATGTAAACGCTCAAACGCTCAAGACACTCTATGAAAGCTATGGCATAACGCCAGAATTGCTGCACAAGATTGCAAAGGAAAAGAAGGTAGAGCTGCATATTGAGGAGAATGCTTACAGGCAGCTTCTAACAGGCGACATGGTAAGAAAGGAAAAAGGGAAGGAATTGCCTTTCAGTATAGAAGGCTTGCAGCCAACAAAGCCGCTTTACTACTCTTTCATTACAAAGGCCAAGGCAAAGGTAGTGCTTGCACATGACAAGTTTGTAGTCCTGGATCAAACACCATTCTACCCTGAAGGTGGCGGACAAGAACCTGACTTGGGTACAATAAACGGAGTTAAGGTGGAGGATGTGCAGAAAGTAAGCGGGGTAATACTTCATAAGCTTGAAAATAACCCATTCAAAGTCGGCGACGAAGTATATGCCGAAGTAGACGAAAGAAGAAGAAACAGGCTAATTGCCCATCACACCGCCACGCACTTGATAAGCGCTGCTGCAAGAAAGCTTCTAGGCAATCATGCATGGCAAGAAGGCGCTAAAAAAGGGCCTGAAAAGGCGCATATAGACATAGCGCACTATGACAAACTTAGCGAAGAACAGCTTCTGGCAATAGAGAACCAGGTAAACGAATGGCTCATGCACGGTATAAAGGTCAACGCCCAAGAGATGGATAGAAAAGAAGCAGAAGGCAAGTTTGGCTTTGGTATATACCAGGGCCATGGCGTGCCTGCAAAGACGCTGAGAATTGTTACGATAACTGATCTTAATAACAACCTGATAGACGCTGAAGCATGCGGAGGCCTCCACGCGGTAGGCAGAGAATACTTGCTACTCATGGTGAAAATAATAGGAAGCGAAAGAATCCATGACGGCGTAGATAGAATAGAGTTTGTAGCTGGAGAAGCTGCTTTGAGATACTTGCAGAGGGAACACGCAATAATTGAAAAGCTGGCTAAGCAGCTAAACGTGGAGCCGGAGAAAATAGAGGAAAGGCTTAAAACCTATTCTGAGTCTGCAGAAAAAAGGAGCAAGGAGCTTGAAAAGGGCTACGATGCTCTTGCAGAATCTCTAGCCAAAGCCTATGAAGGGAAAGAAGAGGTAGAGCTCGTGGTAGACCTTCCAGGAAATATGCTTGCAAAGATAGGGGACAAAATTGCGAAGGCCAACAAGAAAGGGATAGTGACAATAAGAAACAAATCCGGAGATCTTATTTGCATAGCTGGCGAGCAGTCAGGCAAGAGTGCCATAGATTACGTGAAGCAGAAATTTAAGCAATTCAAAGGAGGGGGAAGCGCGAAATTTGCTAGCGGAAGAGTTGAAACGGCGTAGGAGCAGGCGGAACGATGAATTTGGTATATGCAACGTTTGTTTATCCTATTCTCTACATACTTCCAGCATATGTAGCAAACGGCGCGCCTGTGATATTTGGCGGAGGAAAGCCATTGGATATGGGCAAAAAGTTTAGAGGCGCAAGGATATTCGGCGACCACAAGACCATAAGGGGGCTTGTCGCAGGCATATTGAGCGGCATAGCAATAGGCGGCATTGAGTCTATTTTCATTCCGTACATGCTCCTAGTCAGCGCGCTTCTCAGCATCGGAACTCATGTGGGGGATCTGCTCGGAAGCTTCGTTAAAAGGCAAGTAGGAGTAAAAGAAGGCGGAAGATTGCCCGTGCTCGACCAATACTTGTTTTTTGTTTTTGCAATTCTGTTTGCTTGGCCTCTAGGGCATCTGCCAAATACATGGGGAATCCTGTTCCTCGTTGTCCTTACCGGCCTTCTTCACATCTCCACGAATTTCGGAGCATACAAGCTGAAGCTTAAGAAGGTTCCTTGGTAGCTTAGACAATAAGCTGGTCCAGGGTCTCGAGGCTTATCAGCTTAACATAGCTATAGTCTATGGCAAGCTTTAGCACGCTGGCGGACTTGGTATAGGAAAGGTAAAGCTTCTTCGTAAACTCCCTTTTTATGTCCTCGTTAAGGAACACTATGAAAGTAGGCAGCTTGCTGCTCACTGAGAACTTGCGCATACCGCTTTGGCTTGAGTATATAATTACGGCCGCCTGCCTGCTGCTCTTTGTTATCAGCATGTCAGCTATTGGTTCGGTATTGAGGTCAGTAAACAGCATTGCGTGTGACACGCAATAGTCCCTAAGCTGCCTGAAGATCACCAGATATTCGGCATCATGCTTTGAAGCAGCAATCCAAGAAGTAAGCAAGTAGTAACCGTTCGCTTCGGTAACCAAGCCTTGCTTTACCAATTGCTGAAGAAGGTTTTGCGCATTTTGCGTAGTTATTGAGATTGGCGCATTTCCTATGCGAATGTAATTACTTATCCCGTTTTTGAACTCATCAAGAGTTATCGGCATAAAGGACCAGTGGTAGTAGTAGTTTAGCCTTTCGAAAACAGAAACCAGGTCCTGTGGCGTAGTCTTAGCAACTTCCTTCTTCTCCGGCAGAAAAGTAGGCACATCTATATAGTACTCATCCCTGTTAGGCGGTTTAAGCACAAGGTTGAGGAGCAGTATGGCAAGCAGCACAATTCCTAATTCAATATAAAACGCAGGTATGTGCATTATCTCTTTGGAGTAGGTGACAGAATAGGTAAGGGTTGTTCCAAATACGCCAAGCTTGAAGGTCTGCTTGCCGTAGCTTACCAGCGTGCCTCTTGGCAAGGAATAAAACAGCTTGCCCCCTTGAATGCTCACATTTTCAGCATAGGCATTGTCTAAAGAGATTATGCCTGAAGCTGTAACCGGATATGTGCCTGAATAAACATTAAATACGAATGTCCCGTTCTTAAAATTCAAAGACACTGGTGTGAGAACAAGTGGCGGAATTTTGAAAACAGCTATAGAGTAGTTTTCATCAAACTGATTCCTAAGTAGGGCAACGTATGTGCCGCTAGGAAGTGTAAAGATGTGCCTGAGCTCAAACGCTACTGCCCCAGAAAAAGAATGGAACATAGGAATTGATTCTACATAGCTCAGGTTTTGATTCAACAGGTCTATATGGAGCTGCACCGGCGTTGGCGAGGTGACATTTACAAATATAGTAGTGTTTGCTGCGTCGTAAACAACGCTTGGCATGCTAAACTTCGCTATGCCCGAGTAGTTCGCTTTGAAAATTGCTATTTTTGTAAGGTAAGATGTGGAGTTGCTTATAGTGAGCCTTGCAACATTTGTAGAGCTGTTTGCCTCGTCGCTATCGCCAAAAGGTATGCTTGTTTGGTTTGTAAAAATACCAAGCTTCCCTGTTGCGTTTGTTACATTTTCCTCAACATATGCTAGCTTTGGTATCCAGAAAGCGGCATTGATGGAATAAGCGAGGGCATGGGCAAAAGAAGTTAGGTTGGACCAGGCAAAGGTTGGATAGTTCGAGAAAGCTACGAAGGTGCCGTTGCCCGCTTTTGTGTATGCTATGTCATTCCAAAGGCTTCCGTGGCTAAGGGCGAAAGTAGGCTTGCTAAACAATGAAGAATTTGGCTTTGACATATTGGAAGGAAGAGGAAAAGCAGTTATGTTATAGCTTGCAAGCTGGGAAAGTATGCTTGGCGGCGTTATGTAGATTATGCCTCCGCTACTAACCGATTTGTTAAATGCTTGGCCTATATAGATTACCGTGTCACCCTTGTTTAAAAGTTCAAATATTCCTGATGAGTTTTGCAGAAGCGGCAAAGGCATAAGACCTGACGGTACTATCACAATTGAGCCTGGCTCAATAGTTGATAGGTTTTGCAATGAGACATAATTGAAGCTGCTTCTGTTGAGTATGAGGCCTAGGCTTGAAAGGTAGCTCTCTAAAGAAGAAACGAGATCCTGCTCATTAAACGTGTTGATCGAGTACTGGGTTACATTGAGAATGTAAATAGGCCTTATAGGATTTGAGGAATACGAAGTTATAGAAAGCAAGGCGGAAGAAAAGTTATAGGCAGAATATGAGAGCAGCGTATAAAGGGCCAAACTGCTTGCGTTGTCGTAAGAAGCGAAAAGCGCTTTGTTTACATACAAACTAGAGGAAAGAGGGCCTATGTGACTTACTGAAATATGAGCAAGGCCTGAATAAGCCATGCTTCTTATCTCCAAAACAAGGACTAAAAGAATCACTAGCAGAATAACGGCAATTACTACAAATTTCAGGCCTTTCGTTTAATCAACCCTTGCCAGGTTTACTATGCAAACGCTCATGCTCTCGCTCTCTATTGTTGGCTCGACTGCTGGTTTTTGCTTAGCAGCTTGTCTATAAGCTTTGAGAAGGCGATTGAAATTTTGTTTTCTTGCTGACCTATTCTTTTGACTATCTTGTAGACCTTTATGTAGCGGTACTTTTTGTTTATTGAGACTACATATTTCATTGTCATCCCTTAAGCTCGAGGTAACCAAGGCCCACCATCTTGTCGAGTATTTGCTCTACTCTAGGCTCAGGAACCTTGTAAGTCTTTGCAAACTCCTCTATGTCTATTGTGCTGTCGTGAACCTCGAGCCAGTCCTCTATCATCGCCATCAGGGCCTCATCGGAGTAGGTCTGCAGGGCCTTAAGCTGTTCCTGGAGATTTTTGTTTTCCTCGCTAAGTTGCGAGGCCTGAAGGGTTAAGTTTCTGTTGGCATTGCTAAGTTCGGTTGCAAGCTTTCTAAGCTCTGAAAACTCTGCAAGCAAAGAGTCATATTTGTTGAAAAGCGTGCTATAATTATCATTAAGCCCACTGAGCAAATCTGAAATTACCGAGTCTATGTATTGGAAGAACTTCTGTGTGTTGATTTTGAAATCGTCATCAATCATTGCTAAAATGCCAGATAAGTTTTTCAGCACGGTTGCCCTTCTCATCCTGTCGCTTGTATTGGGCACTATCGAATAGGTAAGCCCGACCTCGTTGTTCTTCAACTTTACGATGTAAAAAAGAAAAGGCTCCTTGCGCACATTCCTACTTTCCACATGCACTATATCAAGCTCGTCCTGGGTCTGGGTAAAAGTATAAAATGGCACTTGTGAAAGTTTTCCTTTTATTGCATCAAAACTGCTGATAAGGCTGCCTGGAAACTGTATTTCTTCTATCTTTGGCTCTATCAATTCCTCTTCTGCCACCTTCGCACCTTTAAATGTATAGGCTCATTTATTTTATAATTCTATCTGAGTTTTGGCAATACGCGCGAAGAAACATTTTAAATTTTATACTACCTAGTAACCAATATGCAGAAAAAGCAGGCTAAGCCGGCGCGACCAAGGATCGTCTCCCCAGTAAGGTTTTACACATTCATAGCGATAGTGGTGATAATAGTCGCTATTATCGTAGCAATTGCTCTGCAAAAAAGCCCAGTAATCAGCATTACTAACCCGATTCTGCTAGTATTGCATAAAAACCAGACCTTGCTTTTGAGGATACAAAACGCAACAGATGCAGTATACTTGGCAAACTCCAATGCCACAGGAGCCTTGATTTACTTTGGACCAATGCCATTTGGACTGGCTAATTTCGGAGAAATACGCCTAGGTGAAAATGCATCGGTAAATCTAAGCTCTTCATTCGGTAGTGTTGCAGACTTGAACATGAAGCTTGTGGCAAGCAACGCGACATTTGCTAAGCTGTATTTCACGCCCATAGCTGCTTATCTCGGCATTAAACCAGCAAAAATTGCTATGCTTGGCCCTACGCCCATACAGACCGGACAGGGCCTTAGGTTGATAGTAACGACCTCTTCAACCACCACTTCTACTACCACCTCAACAGTTAACTACACTTTGCAGCTCCTAAGCAACGCAATCAATTATGCAAACACGAAAACAAGCGTAGGCCAACTTTTACTTGCATATAAGCAGCTCTATATCAAGGACAAGGTATGCAATGCGACAGTCTATAATGAGACATTTTACCGCTATTACAACAAAATGCCCTCTGGCCCTCAGAGTTTTGCCAACATGACCAAGATAGTACCTATCAGCATAAATGAAACTGCTTCGCAACTATATGACAATTTGGTATACGTCAATTTCACGCCTGTTCTGCGCAACGGCACCATGCGCACTCCAATGTTTTCAATGCTTCTGAACCTTACTCCTAACACGCAAGCGCCGATTGTAGAGACAAAATTTGAAGGCATTCTATTCGGGGACAATTATACCATATTAAATGCCACGTACCAGTTCCAGAGCAGGATAACAAACTATTGCGGGGCCTATATAGAACCTCCTTGAAACAAGGTAGGCTTAAGTAATATTAATGTTTTATTGTAAACATAAGGCAGATACATGCTGAGTGGCAAAAACCTTTTCATAGCAATTATTTTCGTAGCGATTTTGCTAGCACTTGTTCTTTACCTTGTTCCACTACCTTGGCCTGCAAGGGTTATTTTAGCAATAGTTATACTGGGCATAGACCTAGTTGGATTCGCCACAAAATACTATGACTATTTCCTGATTCCGATGTTGCGGATGAAAAACAGAACGGTAGTACTGAGCGAGGAGCCTACGTTTAGAATAGCCCCTGATGACAACACTATTCTTAAAAATGTACCTGGAGGCGTTTATGCAAGCGCCTTCATAAACATACCTATTTACAAATCTGCAACCGAGATGGACGATGGGACAAGGCTAGATACAGCTACTACCTTTTCGAAAATACTCTCGCTCAGCAAAGAACCTATGAAATTCTCCACGATACTTTATGTTGTGAACAAAGACGAGTATATACAAGAGATAAGAAAAAAGCTTGATGAAGCAGAGGCAAAGTATGCGCAGCTGAATGCTCAGTCGGCTCCAGGTGTTGCAAATCCAGAATTGGAGAGGGCAAAGGGAGAAGCGACAATGTGGAGAAACTTGTTTGATAACATAAGCAGGGTAAAATCAAGCGCTCTCGCTAACATAATTATGGTAACGGCTTTTGGTGGGAATGAAGAAGAAGCAATAGCGATAGCTTCGCAGAAGGCTGAGGAAATTGCAGCAGGGGTAAGCGCACTCCTCGGAGTAAATGCCTATATTATGTCTTCTAAAGAATTCCTTAAATTTATAGAACCTGAGGAGCTCATGCCTATAGGAACCATAAGCGAGGAGCTTAAGGAGAAAATTGCAAGCGTAGGGGTGTAACATGGACGCAAATACGCTCACTTACATAGCAGCAAGCTCGATAGTGGCGCTGCTGGTAGGTTTTGGAGCTGGGCTTTACGGTCCGGCTGCAATATTCATGGTCATATTGAGCATACTCGCCATCCTTCTGGTATTCATAATTAACTATGCAGACTTTCTGCTCTTCCCGCTTTTCACCCACCTACTCCGAATAAAAATAATACCCACCAAAGACTATTATATACCTCCTACCAACGATTGCGTCATAAAGTATGTCAATGGGCTTTATTATGCTGTCGGCTACCTAACAGCCAACATTTACAACTATGTATTCAACATAGAAAAGGTCGAAGAAGGCATGGAGGAAGCATTGGCCGAAGCTCCAAACACATGGGAAAGAATAGTCCAAAACATAAAATTCCCATTCAAATATCATTTCATAACCTATGCAGAGGATATTCAGAAATACAGAGACGAGCTTGAGGCTAAAAGAGGCATGCTCGAATTTCAGCTTTCAAAAGAAATGGAGTCGCAAAACCCAAGCCAGCTAACAATAGAAGACCTGCAGAGAAGGATAAACATAATACAGGCAAGGATAGACAGGCTTTCATCCGGCGAGAGACCAATAAACGCGATAATGTATATAGAAACCGAGGCGGTAGGGGTAAGCGAGAAAGATGCAAGAGACCAGCTTACTTCACAGCTTGACCATCTTACTACGCTCTTTGGCGGCTTCGACGTAAGCATAACAAGGATTGTTGGCAGAGAACTTTATCTTTTATTCAAGTATGGCTACTTCCTGCCAGACATAACGACCCTTAACCAGGTATTTAGCATACAGAAGTAGATAAATAATTTATGAGAGATGTTTAACTATGAGCCTTGTGCGCATTCAAAACGTAATGAGCAACGAATTAGGAAAGAGGACTACGATAACAAGGCCTCCGGAACCGCCACATGATTATCTCCTCAATGACCCTGCAAACTCGATCTTTGTTGGAATAACAAAGATGTTTGAAGTACCTTTCACCTGGACCTTCGCGACCCTTACAAACCCGCACATAGCTGTAGTTGGAATAACCGGAGCTGGCAAAAGCTTCTTCGTGAAGACCTTCCTTACAAGGGCTAGCTTTGTATGGAATACTAACGCAATAATAATAGATTGGGCTGGAGAGTACAAAGCGTGGGTTAAGCAAAGCGGCGGCACAATAGTGGCTTTGGGCAAAGGAGACTACCTCAATATAATGGACCTTTCAGGCATGAAGCCACTGGACAGAACCAAGCAGATAATGACCTCTTTTGAAATACTTACAGACATAGGCCTATATCCTGAGCAAAAGAGGCTTACAGAAGAGGCAATAGAACAAGCTTATGTAAATTTTGGCTTCAACCTTGCAGAGACGCCACCACCTGAGAAAGAGGCTCCTACGCTGAAAGAGGTCATCGCGCTTCTAGAGGAAAAGTTGCAGGAAGGAACTTATGAGTACCCGGCGGAGCTTGAAAACGCTGTATACAGGCTTAGGCAATTTTCAAGAGAAGGCGAGGACTACTTTGCAAGAAAAAGCACAATAGACCTTGGCAAGCTTGCAAGCTCGGGGTTGGTAGACATAGACCTTTCAGGCCTGCCGGATGAGAGGTTTAGAGCCCTTGCAGCACTGTTCATACTTCAAACCTTGAAGGAAAAGATGAGGATGGAAGGCTGGTCAGCAAGCAAAGGCCTTAAGGCTTTTGTTGTGCTTGATGAGGCTTGGAAGGTGGCAAGCGACGACAGGAGCGATGCGATTACAATAGTGAGAGAGGGCAGAAAGTACCAGTTCGGCCTTATCGTTGCTTCGCAAAACCCTACAGACATAAACGAAGCCATATTTTCCAACGTAGGCACAACTGTAGTGCTTAGAATAAAGTTTGAAAGATTCCTCGACTATCTTCAAGGCTCTCTTAACTTCTCAGACTTTCTGCGCAGGGAGATAAGCAAGTTCGGGGTAGGCCAGGCAGCGATAGACATGTCCTTCCAGACAAACATAGAATTTCCAGGCACATTCCTTATAGAAAGAGTCATCGGAGAAATACCGCTAGACGTCTATACCATAAATGTTTCTGAAGTGCTAAGCCAGAGCGAGCTGAACGATGAAAACGTGCAGAAGGAGTATTTCCTCGAGAAGATAGACCTTAATGCGAAGCTCATAGAAAACGATGTGCCTTCAGAAACCATAAACGACATTTTCAAGGAACTTGACACAAGAGGCAGGCTTATAGACATAAGGGCCCTTGTTCAGATCATGCTCAGCAGACAGGTAAGCAAAGAGTCTATTGTAAACTTCATGAGGGCATTGGGCATAAGCGATACTGTAATAACGAGGGCGTTCTTGTACGTGACATAATATGGGAATAACCTACACCATCTCAAGGCAGCGCCTCCAGCGCATGCTTACCCTTCTAGGCGTTAGCGAAAAATCTATTCAGGAATTGATTAACGAGCTAAACAAGGAGCACAGGCACATTAATGTTGTTTCGCTTGCAGGGCTCCTTGAAAAAATAGGACTTAAGGAAACCCAGACGGCAAACGTTTTGAGAAGAATAGGCATAGACGATGTAACAATTACAAACATAATGAATGCGCTAGATGAGGAAAAAATAAAAAGGGCATACGGCAGGCTGGTGGAGCTCGAGTTGAGTTAATATGAGAGAGAGAAACCTACCAAAAAGCGTTTGCATAATATGCGGGCAGGAAAAGCCAGGAATAGAGGTAAAAGAAGACAACGTGATAAGGGCAATAAGATGGTTTAAGAGAAACGTGACAAAGAACGAGCAGGGCAACAAGCTTGTTGTATGCAGAGACTGCTATTTGAAATACAGCACGCTAAGGTCAAAATATGAAAGCAGGCAGAAGCTTTATATTGCGCTTGGCATACTTTTTGTCATATTCTCAGTCATGGTCTCGACAAACAAGCTAGTAGGTTTGGGCATGGGAATTTTCGTATTTGTGCTTCTTTACCTAATATCCTTCCTTAATTACATCCCTGCTTTGAACCTGCCTAAAAACCCAGAGGCAAAAACGAAAAATGAAAAGTAATAAATTCTTGCGCGCAGAATAACAATTGGTGCGACCGGTGTTTATGTGAAAAGCCTCGAAGAGGTGGAGTCAGATATAATCTCGCTTATAAATGACAAGCAGGAAATGGCGTATGCTGAAATAAAGAAGTATGCGGAAACCTATGGCATTGAAGACGAGCTTCTGGAGAGAAGCCTCAAAGAGCTCGAAAAGGCAAACGCCATAGCGTCTAGAAACAGCGGCGGCGTGCTGACATACTACATGCTACAAGAGGAGCAACCAATTAAAAGGGTTTTCATAGTTGAAGATGACAAAAACATAAACAAGCTGATGGCCCTTTCTATAGGCAGGGAGTTTGAGATTACCCAGATATATGACGGAAAAGAGGCGATGGAAAGGATAAAGTATGAGAAGCCAGACCTTGTGATACTTGACCTGATGCTTCCGGGCATGGACGGCCTAGAAATTTGCCAGAGAATAAAATCAGACGAGAGCCTAAAAGACACTATAGTGATAATAGTAAGCGCGATGGACGCCACATCAAACAGGTTCAAGGGCATAAAGTACGGAGCAGACTACTACATAAAAAAGCCTTTTGACCCTGCAGAGCTCAGAAGCCTCGTTACAATATTCCTGAAAAAGAAGGGCAGGCGCTTCGACCCGCTAATAGACCTGCCCAACGAGGAAAGGATAACAAACGCTGTAGAGAACGCAATGAAGCAAGGCTCTTTGCAATCGACAATAGGCACTCTCAAGGTCGAAGGCCTTGCTGAATTTGCAAATGCGTTTGGCACAGAAGCAGGAATCACCATATTAAGGCTTGTTTCACAGCTTCTCCAAGACAAGGTAAAGGAGATAGGCAACGTGTTCGTGGGCTTCCTCAACAGCAGCGATTTTGTAATAGCAGGCGATGAAGCTGGCGTTAGAAAGCTTGTTGAAGGGATAAAGGCTGAATTCTCGGCAGTGCTTCCTTTCGTATACCAAAGCGAAGGCTACAAGCCTATAGAGCTTGGTGTTGAAAATGCTTACAGCACACCTGTTCCTTCTCTATCGCTATCGTTTACCGCAATAGGCAAGCAAGAAATAGCTGAAAGAAGGGCAGAAGTTCTCAAGAACAAGCCTGCAGACAGCATAGGCGCCTATACCTACGAGGAGCTTAGGCACATTCTAGGTAGCGAGGATATAGATGTTACGATAACCAGGGATCCTTCAGGCGTTAAGCTCTCTGTAAGCAAAAGAAATTCTAGGGAAAAGCCTGAAAAGGACAAAGACCTCAAAGCAATATAGTCACTTGCGCTTTTTCTTCTTCACGGCTTTAGATTTAGGCTGCTTGCTGCGTTGCTGCTTCTTGCTGGCAGCTCCTACTTCCAAGCTCGTTCTCTTTATTTTGCTGCGCTCCAAAAGGTCGAGCACATGTGAATCCTCTGTGGGCCTTTGGTCGTCAGCGCTTGTCTGCAACGCAACATTCTGAATGCCACCCTCTTGCAGTATGTCCCTTGTCTGCTGGAGCTTTCTAAGGGCCTCGAGCTTCTTGCGAAGCTTTTCCTTGCTCTCTGCCATGAAATCGCAAAGTTTATTATATTGGAAAATTTAAAATACTAACTACAAGGAAATTTTATGATATCCTTCTACGAGAAACCGTTTACTGACAGCGAGAGCCTTGATAGCTTAAACCACATAATCAAAGATTGGTTTAGCAAGAAGTACAAGCAGCTCACGCCTCCGCAAAGGTATTCTTTCAAGCTGATAAGAGAAGGAAAAAGCCTGCTCATAACAGCGCCTACTGGCAGCGGTAAAACTTTCTCTGCATTCATGGCAATACTCAGCAACTTGATGGACATGGCAGAGAGAGGCGAGCTTGAGGACAAAACTTATTGCATATACATTTCTCCTTTGAGGGCTTTAGACAACGACATATACCGCAATCTCACGGAGCCGCTTAACGAGATATACGAGGAATTAGAAAGGAATGGCAAAAAGCTAAAACACATAACCATCGGCGTAAGGACTGGAGACACTGAGCAAAAGGAAAGGCAAAGGCAGCTCGCAAGGCCGCCAAACATACTTGTCACGACACCTGAAAGCATAGCAATACTCCTTAATGGAGCCAGATTCTCTGAAAATCTGAAAAGTGTAAGATATGTAGTAATAGATGAAATCCACGAGCTTGCAAACAACAAGAGAGGAGTTCATCTTAGCATATCCTTAGAAAGGCTTGCAAATCTGGCAGGGCACGATTTCGTAAGGATAGGCATGGGTGCAACCCTTTATCCGCTCGAAAATGCGGCAAGGTTCCTTGTAGGCTACAAGCCTGATGGTGAAGAAAGAGACTGCTACATCATAGACGCAACGTGGGACAAACCTATGCAGTACTTAGTCATTTCTCCAGTAAAGGATTTAGTAAACGCAAAAGATGAGCAGATAGAAAGCGCCATATATAAGGTCCTGGATTCTATAATAAAATCCAACACGACTACACTCATTTTCACCAACACGAGGAGCGGAACCGAAAGGGTGGTATTCAATCTTGCAAAAAGGTTCCACTACACAGAGGAGCAGCTAGCAGCACACCATGGCTCCCTTTCAAGAGAGGTTAGGCTTGAGGTGGAGGAAATGCTAAAAATGGGCAAATTAAAGTGTGTAGTTTCCTCCACGAGCCTCGAGCTAGGCATAGACATAGGAAGCATAGACAACGTTGTGCAGCTCGGCTCGCCAAAGAGCGTAACAAGGGCCATTCAGCGAATAGGAAGAAGCGGCCACAGGTTCTATGATATTGCTAAAGGGGAGATTGTGGTAACAAACAGAGATGACCTTGTGGAGTGCAGCGTAATGCTCAAGGCCGCACAAGAACGCCACCTTGATTCCTTCTCAACGCCAAAGAACGCGCTTGACGTGCTTGCGCAGCATGTAGTTGGCATGAGCCTAACAAGAAAATGGAAAGTGCAAGAGGCATATGACATGATAAGGCAGGCATATCCTTACCACACATTGCCGATGAAAGACTTCGAGTCTTTGCTTGAGTACTTATCTGGTAGCTATGTAGGCTTGGAAAGCAGGCGCGTATATGGAAAAATATGGTATGATGCCCACACTGGCGAATTCGGCAAGAGAGGCAGGTTTACGAAGCTTATCTACTATCTCAACATAGGCACCATACCAGATACTGTCGCAGTAGACGTTTATACTTTGGACAGGAAATGGATCGGCAGCATAGAAGAGGACTTTCTAGCAAGGCTAAAGCCTGGGGATATCTTCACCCTTGGCGGCAAGCTCTACCAGTTCGAATTTTCAAGGCAGTTGAACTGCTATGTAAGACCTGCAAAGAGCAACACGCCGACAATACCTCCTTGGTTCTCTGAACAGTTGCCCTTGACTTTCGAGCTGGCCTTGGAAATAGGAAAGTTCAGAAAGGAGATAGAGGAAGCGGTAAGAAAGGACTTGGCCGAGGTAAAGCACAAGTCGCTATTCAAAATGCTCAAGGCAAACAGCCTCAAAGTCGGAGAAAATGCAAGAAAAATACTTGACAACATGCCCATAGACGAAAACGCCAAGAACTCAATTTTCAACTATTTTGCAGAGCAGATACTGTTTGCAAACAAGGTGCCAAACGACAAGCTTGTGCTCGTAGAGATAACAAAAGAGCCAAAGAGCGGGAGAAGATTAGTTGTGTTCCACAGCCTCTACGGCAGGAGGGTAAACGACACGCTTTCGAGGCTTTTCGGCATTGCAATATCTGACATACTCGAAACAGAAATAGGCATAATAGTCAGCGACAACGGCTTTGTTCTGATGCTCGACCCTGGCACTAAGATAGACAAAGAACAAATAGACGAGGCATTCAGCACAGTGCTTAACGAGGATGTGGTAGATGTGCTGAAGAGCAACGTAAGGCGCACAGAAATGATGAAAAGAAGATTCAGGCACTGCGCAGTGAGGGGCTTTATGGTGCTGCGCAACTATAAGGGAAAGAAGATAAGCGTGAGAAAGCAGCAGGTCAATTCCGAAGCGCTGCTGAGCGCTGTGGAAGAGCTGAGCCCCGATTTTCCAATACTCAAGGAAACTTATCGCGAGATCCTAGAAGACGTCATGGATCTGCCGAGAACGAAGGAGCTCCTTGACATGCTGAGAAAAGGAAGCCTCAGATATGAGGTTTTCTCTACACCCTTGCCGTCGCCATTTGCGCACATAATGATAACCTTCGGAGAAGCGGACATTGTGATGATGAAAGACAGGCGCAAGCACCTCAGAGAGCTAAGGAACTATGTCCTTGCGAAGATCAAAAAAGGACATAAAAGTTAAAAGAAAGCCATATAGGCTTTAACCCTACTAATGTCCATAAATAAGAGATACAATGCGGGTCAAGGCGGCGTGTAGCCCTGCCACCAATTGCTCACAAAGTTAACGTTGTTTATCTGACCATTGTAGCCATTGCCACTGTAGTCATCGCCATTACCGTTAAGTGGCCACCACACTATAAGGTGCTGCAGGTCTATGGGTGCGCCGCCTATGCCCTCTTGATATAGGGCCTGGATTTCGTTGGCGGAAAGGAATGTATTGTAAAACTGAAGATTTGCTGCAAACCCGTCCAAATTTGCAGTATTAATATTGCAATAACTTGGAGTTATACAGTGTCCTCCTGTGTAGCCTATGGCCATGGAAACTATACCGCTACAACTTGTCCATATACTTCCACTACCAACCCCAGTATCTTCGCCTACCTTTATTCCATCTAAATATAATTTTTCCGTTTCTGCGCTTTGATTATATGTTAGTGCAACAAACAGCCAACTATTGGGTTGAAGTTGTGGGCCTAGCATCGTCGGTGCACCCCAAAATGAACCAAATAGCTTTCCTTCATAAACTCCGAAAGGCACGTAATATCCACAATCCTGCAAGGTTACAAAAGACTGGTTTTGCTGTTGCCCAGAAATAGAATTCAAATAAAACTAAAGAGTAAGCGTTTGTGATGATGTACCGTAGGGTAATTCTCCTGGCGTAATACTGTAATTATATCCTCCTCCAAAAGCACCATTTAAGCTTGCCACATACTCGGGCAATATACCTTGGCACTCTCCCTCAAGGTTTATGAAAGAAGTAGTGCCTGGTCTGTTTGGTCTGAAGACCTGGCATGCGCCAGGCGGCGCCTTCGGCGCAAAGTTGTTGGCGTTGACACCAAGCTGGAACAAGGCGCCGAGCACTACTGCAATTA
>JAGDXZ010000040.1 GCA_023270015.1 Microcaldota archaeon
GCCGAGCAGGGATTTGCGACGTAGGGAAACCCTGAGCTTCCCGCCTTCTGCTGCAATTATTGTATATCAAACAGGATTATTAAAATTTTCTTTGCGGTTTGCCTTTTGTTATCAACTATACCTTAGGTTTAAGGATGCAACTTGTTGCGTTATCTTGCCATATGAAGGTACTGTATAGTTAAGCCAGAGATAGCCTATAAAAGAGCCTCCTACATAGCCCTTGGCAATGCCGCCGCTGCTATAGCAGTATAGGTTGAAAGTTTGAGCAGCACCTGGGTACAGAATTATGCCAGTTCCTGGCGAGTTGCTCGGCGGGTAGTATGCTATGCTGTTTGTAACATATATGTTGCCATAAGCCGGCTTGTTGCCGGTGGTGTTGGGCAAAGAGGAACATGCTAAGCCCTCTATGTCTATGGGCGTGCCAGTATCCTGGGCGAGGCTAATGGTAAGAATGCCGTTTGTGCTTATGGAATAATACTGGCATGCAAAGCCAGGCTGCGGCGTGCACGTTGAGATTGCCAAGGTCGGCGTCAAAAACATGAGCTTGATCATCACAGCTATGGCTATGGATACTATTATCAGGGCTATGCCGTAAGCCATCAAAAAGTCGACAGCAGCTTGTATCCTCATATCAACACTTGCTAAGCTAGGTCATTGTACATAGAATTGTTAAATTCATAAGCAGAGATGTTCTTGCCCTGCTCTATGCCAAGGCTTTTCAGCATCTCTTCCTTTGTGTTGAACACGTAAGCGCCATCGTCTATGTCAAAATAAGCCAGCTTGCCATTGTACTCGCAATACACTCCTATCTTCCTTTCTTCCTCGTTTGCTTTTATAATTACCTTTGCAGTCACATTGCCAAGTGCTATTAGCCCGCTGCAAAGGAGCGTAGCTTTGTCCATCAGATCGCCTGCGCCTATAGCTAGGGTTTCGCTTGGCATAAGCCAGAATTGAACAGGCAAGCTTACTGTTGCTATCTCCTCCTTCACATGCTTGTGCAGCATAAGCGCGGCTTCGTAGAAATTTTTATCGTAGGAAAAGCCCTCTAGCCTGTTTTTTATGCTGTTTGCAAACGCAGTAACCTGAGGGTCTTGGGGCGTTATAAGCTTAGGAAGCTCAGCCACGTTGAGGCTTTCGTTTTCCTCTATGTAGTCTTTGTAGCGCATCAATATGGTTAGGTAAAGCTTGCTATTTCTCTCAAGCTCCTTGCAGTCGTCTTCCACAAGATTTATTGAAGCATAAGAATTATTACTGTTTTCCTAGCATTCACGCCAAGCTGCCAAGGAACTCTTCAACCTTTTTGTGCGCATCGCCAATTATAGGCTCGCCATGGCCCGGGAACAGGTTGTCAAAATTCAAAGCCCTGAGCTTTTGCAAAGACTGCTTGATTAGAGCGGTGTTGAGGTTGTATCTTTCCGGTGGCAAGGCGAGAAAGCCTTGCTCTGTGCTTATGGAATCCCCTACAAAAAGAGATTTTGTTCGCTCATGCAGGTATGCGCAGCTGCCTTCTGTATGCCCCGGTATGTGCACAACCTTGAATTCCCCAATTTTCTCGCCGTCTTTTAGCAGCAGATCTGGCTTTGTTTTGGCAATGATGAAAGGCCGGATAATTCTAAGCATAACGCCCTGAATCCCTTTCGGAAGCGCAAAATTCTTTTCTCCGGTGAGGTATGCAGCGTCAAGCTCGTGGATTGCAAGTTTTGCATTTGTAATGGCCCTTACCTCTTTCGCGCTTCCTGTGTGGTCCAAATGCGCATGGGTGAGCAGGATAAGCCTAATGTCTTTCGGCGAAAGCCCTGCTTCCTCTACCGCTCTTATTATCTTTCTCGCATTGCGTGGCATACCGCAGTCTATTATGGCAGGATCCTTTCCTATGACTATATAGGAATTTGCTACAACGCCTTCGGCTTTGAAAATGCCATCGATTATCTTCATGCGGCTAGCCCTTTACCACAAGTATGGGCACGTTCCTTACAACTATCTTTGACAGGCCTGCTTTTTCTACAGTGCCAACAACCTCATCGACGTTCTTGTACGCCCACTCGGCCTCTTCGCTTATAAGGTTCTTGCTTTTGACCCTAAGCTCTATTCCTTTCTCCTTAAGCGAGCTCAGTGTCTTGCTTGTAGGTATTTCTCTTATCGCTTGGTGCCTTGACATTACCCTTCCCGAGCCGTGGCATGTGGTTCCAAAGCTTTCCTGCATAGAGCCAGGCATGCCGCAGAGTATGTAGCTTGCGGTGCCCATGCTGCCTGGTATGAGCACAGGCTGGCCTATGTCTCTGTAAGGCTTTGGCACTTCGCTTCTTCCTTTTGGAAATGCGCGAGTTGCTCCTTTTCTGTGCACATAAACTTTTACCTTTCTTCCTTCTACCTCATGCTCTTCAAGCTTTGCTATGTTGTGCGCAACATCGTAGAGTGTTTCCATGCCAAGCTCGTCAGCGCTTTTGCCGAATGCCTGTTCGAAGCTCTTTCTTATTGCATGTGCTATAAGCTCCCTGTTTGCAAAAGCATAGTTTACTGCGCATCTCATCGCAGCAAGGTAATTCTGGGCCTCTTTGTCCTTTACAAAGGCATAGCTTAGCTCTCTGTCTACAAGCCTTATCCCTTTTCTAGCCTGGTACTCATTGAGCTCTCTGAGATAGTCGCTTGCGATCTGGTGGCCGAAGCCTCTTGAGCCAGTATGCACCATTACCACTACCTGGTCTTTCTCAAGCCCGTATGCCTTTGCAACTTGGTCATCGAAAACCCTCTCCACTTTCTGCACTTCCAGGAAATGGTTGCCTGCGCCAAGGGTGCCAAGCTCGTTCAGTCCTCTTGATTTTGCCTCCTTGCTTACCTTGCTGAAGTCAGCTCCTTGCATCGCTCCGTTTTCCTCTATGCGTTCTATGTCCTCGCTTATCCCGAAACCTTTCGATACCAAGTACGGCACGCCCTCCTCAGCTATTCTCTCCAGATCCCCTTGGCTAAGGCCAAGGTTTATCCTGCTTCCAACCCCGCTTGGCACATTTTTGAAAAGCAGGTCTCCAAGCTGCTTGAGCTTAGGCCTTACCTCTTTTTCGGTGAGGTTTGTCTTTATCACCTTTATTCCGCAGTTTATGTCAAATCCTATGGCGCCTGGAGAGATTATGCCCTCGTCGGCATCGAAAGCAGCAACCCCGCCAACTGGAAAGCCGTATCCTTCGTGGCCATCGGGCATTACCAGCACATTGCCAACAAGCCCTGGAAGAGTAGCGGCATTAGCTGCCTGCTGCAGGGTCCTGTCCCTTTTCATGTTGTTTAGCAGGGTTTCAGTAGCATAGATGCGCACATCAGTAAGCATTCCAAGCGCAGGATCTTTCCTTATCCTGAACCTAATCTCGTCTATCCTCTCAATCTCCATTTTATCGGAAAAATAATAGCAAAGAATAAATATAAGTTTAACATAATATCGTTCAGCGCGTGGTGGAAATCGCGTGGCGATGGTGAAGAAATATTAATGTTTAACAAATAATTACATCGTGCAGGGATGGCGGAGCTTGGTCAAACGCGACAGACTCAAGATCTGTTGGCCTTAGGCCTGCGGGAGTTCAAAAGCGTGAACAAATCTCCCTCCCTGCACAAGTGATGCTTAAAAAGGCGTGATAAAATGGTCGCAAAAGTTTCAAAGTCAAAAGCTAAGTCAAAGGCTAAGCAGCCTAAAAAGGCGAAGGAGAAGGCATCAGGCAAGCTGGCTAAGATAAAGAAGGCTCGCATAAAGGAGAAAGTATTGCTTGACATCCCTCTTTATGCCCAGACAGAAGACTTCACCAGCTCTGCTGCTGCAGCTATGATGGTGCTTAAGACTCTTAACAAGAACTTCAAGCTCAAGAAGGACGTGGAGGAGAAGATATGGCAGGAGGCGGTGAACGGGAGCGTTTGGTACGGCTCTAAGTATGGCATTGCCTATGCGCTTGCCAAGAGAGGCGCAGAAGTAGCAATCATGAGCAACACAAAAGACGAGGGCTACGAGAAGACAATGGCCGTTTACGAGAACATAAACCTTGATACGCTTAGCGCTTCCTTTTCCGAGATAAAGCAGAAGGCACTTGGTATGGGAGTGGAGGAGGAGTATATACCAAGCGCGAACCTGCAGCTTATAAAGAAGGCCCTTTCTTCAAACTACATTCCCATAATACTGATAGACATAAGGGCAATACTTGGCACTGAGAAGAGCGAGGAAATGGAATCCTTGCCACACTGGGTAGTTGTGAAAGGCTACGACAAGGACAATTTCTACATAAACGATCCATACTCATACCACACAATAGCACTTGACCCTGAATCTCTAAAAGCAGCACTAGGCTACGAGAACGACTTCCACATGATCCTTGTAAGGAAGAAATAACTACTCCTTACAGAATGCATAGCAGAAAGCCCACGATCATGAATTTATTCGTGGGAGGATGTCAGCCTTCCCCCCACATTTCTGTTTTTATGTTTGCTTCCTCAACGCCCATACTTGCCATTAGCTCCTTCATCGCTTTTACAAAATTCAAAGGCCCGCAAATATAACATATTCTTTCCTTGAAGTCTGGCACATACTTGCTTACCATTTCCTCATTTATGTGGCCAGTTGGGCCCTGCCAGTTGTCATTTGGTTGAGGCCTTGTTATTGTGATTGTTGTTTTGACCTTCGGGGCTTCTAGGTTTTTGAAGCTTTCAAGCTGGTCCTTGGCAAGTATATAGCTCGGATATTTTACGCTGTATATCATGCTAATGTCAGCGCTTAGCTTGTTCTTTATTGCATATTTTATCATGGAAAGGAAGGGCGCTAGGCCCGTGCCGCCAGCAAGGAACAGGTATTTGCCCTTAGATGCATCAAATTTGAAAGCGCCATATGGTGCAGAGATGTAGTAGGTATCGCCGACCTTTGCCTGCTCCAGCTTGCTTGTAAGCTTGCCGTGCACGAGCTCTATCAAGAACTCCACATAGCTGTTTCCTGGCTCGCTCGCTATGGAATAGGCCCTGCCGATCTCTTCTCCGGTCTGAGGATCCTTGTAGTAAAGCATTGCAAACATGCCTGGGGTAAAGTCCAGAATAGAGCCATCCTGGAATCTGAAGCGATAAAGGTTTATATTCTCAGCCTGCGGTATTATGGCCTCCAACACGCTTGGCTTTTTAACAAACATGCAATCAAAACTGCAAAACTATTGTTTGCTTTTCTTTGTGTTCACTGCCTGCTCGGCTATCTTTTCCAGCTTTTCAGCCTCTTTTATCACGTTTTTTATCTTTTCGTTTATGCTGTAGCCCAGGTCATAGCCCCTTTCAGTCCTTATGTGCGTGGGCTGCAAGATGTTGTAGTTTATTGACAAGGTCCTAAGTGCGATTATCAATGTCTTTCTTGTGAACTGCTTGCCAAGAATGGTGTAAAGCTCGTGCGTGGTTCTAGGCGATTTGGAAAGGAGAAGCTTGAGTACAGCATAATTCGGCCTGCTCAGCACCTTTCTAAGAAGCCACAGCTCGTCTTCTTCTTGCTTAGGCATATTTGTAAATTTCAAATTAAGGTTTATAAAGTTGCCTATGCCCTTTGCGTAAACAGCAAGCTATATAAATCTTATACTTATATCAATATTAAACATGTTTTACCAAAGTAAAAGATTATTTACCTTTTTCCATAAATCGAACCTTGCTTCCAAAGTCGAAGCTAAAAGGCTGCCACTGAGCTTTGAGCTTCTTGATGTAGAAGGGGCTCAGATTAAAGAAGAAGGCCCTTACCACCATTTGGTAAAAGCAGGAAACACAAGCTATTTTGTGGTGGGCATTGGCAAGGAGCTGAGCGCCTACGATATGAATGTCTTGGCAGAGGTCAAGGCAAAGGTTGCGGATTGGATTTTGGGCTCCGGGCTTAGGGTGGAGATTGAAGAGATTGAGAAAGTCAGGCAGTTTGCGCGTTCGCTGCTCAATGAGAAGACAGATGCAGAAACGGCCGGCTTTCTTGCGTATCTCATAGCGCACGACACTGTAGGCTATGGGCCTTTTAGCATGCTCCTTGATGCAAGCAATGACCTTGAAGAAATAGAAGTAAATGCACCCACTCTGCCCATACGGGTCTACGAGACCGAATTTGGCGATTGCCAGACAAATCTCAGATTTGCTAGCGAGCAAGCGTTTAGGCTTGGCATAAACAAGCTAATCTATAAGGCTGAGAAGGAGCTTGGTGCGTCAATGCCGGTAGTAGATGCGCAGGTCGAGAATGCAAGGATACACGCACAGATAAAGCCTTATGCCCAATCCGGAGGCGTTGCTACAATAAGGCTTAGAAAAAGGAAGGTTCTTGGCTTGCCGGAGCTTTTGCAAAACGGTACGGTGGGCGCAGACACCCTGGCCTATGCCTGGCTTGCGGTAGAATGCGGAATGAACATACTTGTTTCAGGGGCACCAGCGAGTGGGAAGACTACCCTATTGAACACCCTTCTTTCATTTGTTCCTTTTCACCACAGGACTGTAGTGATAGAAGAAGATATAAACGAGATCGATGCCAGCAACAGCCTAAACAACATAGTGGCGCTCTATGGCACTAAATTTGGCAAGCTCTCTGTCAGAGACCAGGCCATAAACGCCTTAAGGCTGAGACCTGACAGGCTTGTTGTTGGGGAGCTGAGGGGAGAAGAGGCAAAGGAAATATTTGCTAGTGCAAATCTGGGCATTCCTTTCATGGCAACAATGCACAGCAATGAAGGCGCCTATACTATACTCAAAAAGCTGGCTGTGAAGCCTATGGCTGTGGAGGTCAAGTCTTTGAGCATGCTCGACATTGCGTTCTACATGAAGCAAACAGGGATTACTGAAAGAAAGCTTTATGCAGGCTACGAGTTCAGATGGCTAAGCAGAGGCGAGACCGATAGCGGAATTGAGATAGCAGGCGTTGACAAGGTCGGCGTTTTCGAGCCTATAAAGCTAGGACGCCTTGATGCCGAGTATATTCCTCATTCAAAGGTCATAGAAGCATATGCCAAGAAAAACGGCATAAGCGTAAAGTCGGCGCTTAAAGAGCTTGCGAAGAGGCAGAAGTTTTTGGAATCCTTGGCAAAAGAGCAAGGAGACGTTGCGTATTCCAAAATACAAAGCTATAGGGCGATGTTTTGAACATAGCAATTGTGTTTTTTGTTGCTTCCTCCGCGGCGGTTGCCTATTCTCTATACCGCATAATATTATTCAACAAGCTGATGTACAGGCAAAAGGCAATAAGCGAAATGGTTTTTGCCGACTTGGAAAACACTTTGGGCTTCGTGGAAGAAGGCTTGCCTGTTTTGCAATCGGTTAGCCTTGTCAGCGCACACGAGGCAGACGAAAATGTAAGGGCCAAGCTTTCCAGGCTTGTAGCAGAGTACAAACTGGGAATAAGCCACTTGACCAAAGAAGCGCTGGAAAACAAGCTTCAGCTATATAGGGAGAAGGAGGAGAGGGCAAGAAGCATCGCTGAAGGCGCGATACAGACTTATTCAACCTTGAGAATGTTTGTAGCAGCAGTTGCGCCTGCATTCATACTTTTTGCATTTATAGGAAGCCAAGTGCTTGAAAGCGCGAGCATGAGCTCCTGGCTTTTTGCTTCCTTGCTGTTGTTTCTTTTGCCAACGCTGTTTGCTCTTATCTGCACTATTATGAACAGGCGGATGTATGGCATATCAGAACGATCTGCTTTACTGGCTTAGGTCGTTGCGTTCAAGGCTTGCATACGAGCCTTTGCCTATGGCTATTGTACATGCCGCAGGAGAAGGCAAGTATGGAGCTGAGTTTTTGCAAATTTATAGGCGATATCTCCTTGGAGTTAGCCAGCTTAGCATTAATGGCGACAGGCAGGAAAGCGTCATAGCCAACATAATTTGGTTTTCTTTGCTTAACGGAATAAAGCCCGAACGTCTTGTAGACTATGCTATAAGAAAGCTTGACGGAGAGCTTGCCTTTGCAAACAGGCTCAGGTCGAGAATAAGTAGCAATAGTCTTGTAGCCTATGCGGGCATAGTCTACTTCTTCCCTATGTTTGCAGGCATAAGCATGTCTTTGCTCCAAACCGCAAGCCCTGTGCCGCTAGTTCTCGTAGGCGCTTTGCTAGCTTATCCTTTTATCATGCTTTTTATAGAGCAAACGCTGGGCTCAGTAGAGAAGCCTATGAAGAAGGTCTTGTTTGGCATATTGCCCTATTACATGCTCTCGGTTGCAATTTTCTTGCTTGCACGCCTGCTTACCAATTCAATATTATAGGTGAGAAAATGGAAGCCAAAAGACTTGTGCCAATAACGGCATACGCCTTCCTTGCAATTGCAAGGAGCAAAAGAGCACAGAGCTCGCTCGAGTACGTGATGATGATAGCAGCAGCGAGCATAGTGATAGTCTTGGCAATAGCAATGGTCGTGAAGCTGAAAGGCGCAGTAGTAACGAGCGTCAATGTAAACGGGACAAGCATGAGCATATCGCAGGCAATCTCAAAGGAGCTCGGAGCATTGACCTCCAACGGGGTTTGATGAAGGCCCAACTTTCGCTGGAGCTGCTGATATACCTCTCTTTAGCTTCTTCGGCAGCTCTGGCGTCAATGGTTGCTTTCTCCAAGCTATTGTCAAATGCAAGCAGCATTGCAAGCGCCTACGCCATAGAGGAGTTTGTCTCATCTTTAAACACTGCCTTGATTTTTGGCAATGCAAGCGTAAGCCTGTACATACCAAAAGGCATGTGCGCTGCAAGGATAAGCGGCCAGTCGCTCATAGTAGGCAATTCCACCTACGCCCTTGTCGAGCCAGTTCAAGGAAATGCGCTTTGCCCTGACGGAATTGAGGCTAGGCTTAACATAACCTACTTCAACGGCTATGCCATAATTAGGCGATAAAATGAAGCTTCAAATACTGATCGAAGCCGTTGTCAACATTGTTATTGCATTGTCCATCTCTACTGCGGTATTAGGAGTGGCGCTTATGCTGATACGGCAGGAGCTAGTGATATAGTGATACAATGCTGGATTCGGCAATTGCAGCGTCGATAGCAGGGATAGGCATGATCTTTCTCTTGACAACGCTTCTTGTTCTTTCGCACAATTCAGAGATAGTGGCATATGAAAACAAAAGCATGGCGCTGTTTGGATGGTCTCAGGCCGTTTATGCCAACCTGTCAAAGCTAAGCGCCGTAGGCATGGGCAAGCCAAGCAACGTGTGCAACGGAAGAATGTGCTTCAGGCTACTCCCTTTAAGCAATGCCGAACCGTGCAATCTGCAAGAGATTTGCAGGGTAATAAGCACGCCCAACGCCTCTTATGAATTGGTGTTCTATTATGAGAATTCAAGCCTCACTTGAGTTTTTGGTATTGGCATCTGTTGTTGCATTGCTCGCGCTATCTGTTATTTCCTACTACCTTCCCATTTACAGAAGTGAAAGCAGAATAGAAGGCATTGCCTTTGCCATCAACGCCTCCGCCAATTCTCAAGCCCAGCGCCCATTGTTGCGCGCATATCCTAAAGTAGAATTGTTTTTGAATAATGTTTCTTACTTTGGCAAGATTGGCTATCTTCAGATGCTCGTTGAAGATTGCAACGGCTATGCTGTGCTTAATGCATCTTCGAGCAAGCTAGTTTTTCTCTCCAATTTGTCCAATTTGAGCGTAGATGGATTGGGAATAATCTCTCTTCCATATTTTCCAACCGCCATTGGTTTGGCAAATGTGCGCGCAGGCTACAGCCTGCATTGCGGAAATGAGACCTATTCCAATTCAACAAATCTAAGTACTTATGTCTTATCAACCACCAACAGCTCAACTCCCATTTATGCTAGGCTCGATTCTGCTAAAGAAGACATATCCTACCCGCTTGCCAATCCACTTCCTATAATCTATACTACGCAATCAACCCGCTGCACTCTTACAAACTTTTTCTACCAGCCATTGCCCTTGCAGGATCAATGCGGTACACCAGACGTATGGGGCTATGAACAGTTCTCCATATGGTGCTATTACAACGTTGGCGGTACAACTACCACCACAACATGCATATACCCTCACAATACAACCTATGCAACAAGCAACATAACCGGTGCGTTGCCGATCTATTCCTTTCTGCTCCACATTTACACACCTTTTGGAGTGCTCAACTCTTCGCTAAACACCACAGCTAGCGCCCCGGTCTATCTCGGGCTTAGAGAAGTAGGAACTGCACACGTAGAAAATGTGACATTCTTTCCTAACACCAGCATTTTAGAGAGCGGGGTAGTTTGGAGAAACGCTACAGGTTTCCTCGCAAAACCAGCAGCGTTCAAGGCGTATGTTGATGCCCAGCGCAGCATGTACTCAACGCTTGCCTACTATAATTCAACGCTTACTTATTCACCAAACATCTACCAAGCAATATCTGATTATGAAGATGCCGCAAAATCGCTGTTAAATTCTAGCATAAATGCTTCATGCAGCTTGGTTGCGAATTCAGTAGTGTGCGGTGCAAGCATGCCTTTTGAATACCTAATAAACGTCCATCTGCATGGAATAAACTTAAACACAAGCCTGCAATATCTCGGGTCTGAAATAAACATAATGGGTAGTGTATGAAATCACAGCTTGCTACATTCGAAACAGCAATAGGGGTAAGCGTGTTTGTAGCGGTAGCCGCATATGTTTGGAGTAACGCCTATATCTTAACAGAGGGCACAATTTCAAGCGCAGCTATGCTTGATAACGAGGCCATTGCTTATGATGTGTTTAGCTTCCTCAGGCATAATTCCACAGCACAAATGTGTTTGAATCAACTCAACGAAGCTTGCATTAGGCAATTGCTCATTCCTTTCGATGCAATCTACTCTCGGCATTTGAGCGTAGTTCTAAACGGAACTATTGCCAACGGTACCTGCGATCTGATAGATGGAAAGCTTGTTTGTCTAAGTGCGTGAAATGTCTTTTTACGGGTTTGTGCTGCTATCTTTTGCCATTGTTTCTGTGCTTGCGTTTTCAGCACTCTTGCACTTGCAAAGTGTTGCCCTGCAAGTAAGCCAGCATGCAGCTTACGAAAGCGAATATTTAAGGTGCCTTGTTGCAGGTGAAGCCCGCTCAAGCCAGCTGGCATCGCTATATGGCATATACTTCAATTGTACAGGCAATCTGTGCTTAGCCTGCGATAAGTCAAGGCTAATCTGTGCCCCTTTTGCTACTTCTTAAAATACTTTTTCAACATAGAGGATATGGAGGGTATGGCAAAAAAGAAGTGCGTGTTCTGCGATATTGTAGCTGGAAAGGAGAAGGCATACGTAGTCTATGAAGACGAAGATGTGCTTGCATTTTTGCACAAAAACGCATATTCAGAAGGCCATACTGTGATAATTCCCAAAAGGCATTATGAAACGATCTACGACTTGCCAGCAGAGTTATTCTGCAAGATAGTCGATGTTGCGCAAAAACTTGCCACATTCTACAAGAAGGAGCTTAAGTGCGAGAGCGTTAACATCTTGCATGCGTCAGGCAAGCTGGCTGGGCAAAGCGTGATGCACTTTCACCTTCACTTGGTTCCTAGATACAAGAACGACCAGCTTGGCAGCCTCTGGTATGCGCCAAAAGACCGTTGCATAAACAACCTGCTCATATATGGCAGGCTGACAACCTCCAAGTACTACAAGTCCCTTGGCAGCAAAACAAAACCTAATTTTCAGACCGCCTAGCTCTCTTCATAGCAAACGCTCAGCGATCACCTATGTCATCACGTTTTAAATATGAGAGGCAAAGTTATTATATGCAAAGCCTTCTTAGCAAGTACAAACTTTTTGTGTTCGACTGGGACAACACGCTTGTAAGCACAAATTTCCTGATAAATGTTGCTCATCTTTTCAAACCCAGATACATAAAATATTCAAGGATGCCTAGCCATCAAGCCAGCATAGGTCAAGCAAAGCCGGTGAAAATAGACGAGAAGGTTTTGGAAGCCGAAAGCAAGATTTATTCTAAGCTTTTTGACATTTACCTTATGTTTTTCAAGCCAAAGCCCAAGCCCTACGCCAAGGATGTGCTTCGATTGCTTAAAAGTGCAGGCAAAAAACTAGCAGTTTTCAGCGATGGCAAAGGCTACAGGGTAATAAGGGAGGCAAGGCTTCAAGGACTGCTGAATTACTTTGACCTTATTCTGAGCGCAGATATGGTAAACGCATACAAGCCCAATCCAGCCCCCATCTTGGCTTTGGCTGAGAGATTTCACGTAAGCAGAGAGGAACTTCTCTATGTAGGGGATATGGTCATAGACATAGCCACCGCAAGGTCTGCGGGCGTAGATGTTTGTGCAATAGCAGACGGGCTCAGCTCTTACACTGCGCTAAAACAGGCGAGGCCCACTTACCTTTTAGGCTCTTTGGAATCGCTGTTCCGCCTTCTAGAAAAGCAAAAAGATTAATTTGTTGATTTTCAAATAATTCAGCGATGCGCGCACAGTCTTCTATTGAGTTCCTAAGCGTATACGGTTTCATGTTCATAGTTATAGCAATAGTGATTGCAATTCTCGCATTCATAACTGTCTCGCCACTTGTTTACTCCCCTTCTCAGTGCAATGCATTCTCAGGCCCTTACTGTGCATTCGTGCAGCTTTACTCTAACTCCTCTGGCCATTTTTCCCTTTATACCTTCGTATTAACTAACACGCAGAGCGTGCCCATAAACATAACGAGCTTCAATGTAACTGTGCACGGCATTTCATCCTCCTCGGCTACTTGCACACCGAGCTACCTTGTTCCAGGGCAAAGCGCAGACTGCGTGGCTTTCTTCCACTCCTCTCCACCACTTGCTACTTATGTTCAGGGATTCTACTATGCTAATGCAACGTACTGCAACTCAGGCTTGAATGGTGTGTTTAACTCAAACTGCGTTTTTGTCAAAACAAACTACAGCGGCTCTTTTGCGACGCCTGCTGAGCCCTCTCTAGTCATACCGGTAACTATGCTTGCGTTGCAAGGTCCTAAGAATGTGCAGCTTGCGCCCTATTCTACAGTGCCAATTTTGCCTAACTATCAAGTAATCCAGAGCGGCTTCTTGTCTATGAACCTTTCGAACAAGGTTTTTGAATACGCCTTCGGGACTCCAGATTATATAGGCAACATATACCTTGGCCTAAAGGTGGCTCCTTTTCCTAATTCTGTGAACTCGTTGAATAATTATCATGTAGCGTGCGGCTATCCCTTCAACTCTACCTACTCTATTTTTGCTACAACCTTGTATTTGACAAGTCCTGCCAGGCTCAACGTATCCATAGTCACCGATAACGCAATGGAAGTTTACTATAAGCCTTCTACGGCTTCGTCTTGGGCATCTGCTTTCAATGGAGCTGCTTGGCATGGACAAGGTGCAACGCAATATACCAATAACGGTGTAGTAGTAGGCAGTGGCTTGTACAATCTTGAGATATTGTGGAGCAATATATGCGCGCCTGGGGTGCAGGTGTTGAAAATATCAAACTTCTCATCAAGCGTTTAGCCGCTCTGTGCAACAAGCTGCTTTCCTATTGCTGCTATGTTGCCAAAGCTTTTTAGCTGCATGCCAGCATCATCTTCTGAATTGAATATTTTTATAGGAACCTTGTTTACATAGGCTTCTTTGAGAACCTGCTTGATATCTTCTTCGTTTATCACGCTGTCATTTACAAGCACTACCCCTGCCTGGTAGCTCTCTATCGCTTGCTTGACTCTTTCAATTCCTGAGAATGACGCCCCGAATGTCAGGCCCTTGAGGAAGAGGTTTATGTAATCAAACTCCTCCTTGACCTTTTCCTTTTCAAGAAACTTGCTAAGCTCCTCGCTCTCTAGGGCCTCTTTTATGCCGCTTATTTCGGTATCGCTGGAATTTACCCAAAAAAGCTTCTTGCCCAGTTCAAGCCTGCTTGACTGTATGTATGCCTTCAAGTCCTCCTTTGTGAATCCGGGCCCTGCAACCACTACTGTGTCGACTTTCATGTCCTTTATCTTCTGTGCAACCTGCTGCAAAAATTTTGCCTTTTCCTTTTCGTATTCGCTCTGCTTCATCTTTTTGCTGAGCTTGCTGTAGATCTCTGCGGCTATGCTTATCCCATAGCCCTTCACGTATGCAAAGACAGCTTTCTCATCGTCTATCGCTACAACCCCAAGCCTGGGCCTTTTGCTCGCTTCCACAGCGTCGCGTATCATAGCTCTCAGATAATCTGGCCATTCTTGTTTTGTTATCGCTATGCGTTCCCCGGTTTGCAGGTTCAGCGTGTGGTAGCTTCCTATCGCCACATACTGCTCGGGCCTGCCCCTCGTTATCTTTCCTGTAAGCCTGAGCCTCTCTGCGTTCTTATCAAGCTCTATCTTTTCTACGCTTATTTCTACAACAATCTCTTTCTGCTCGCCTTCGTCGCTTTCGCTGGGCCTGTAGCGCCTGTAGCTTTTAGCCTCTACCTTGTCGCCAGGCGATATTATCCTTGCTAGCAAGTACAGGTCGTCTAGCGTGTCAGCTACTATCGACAGCGTGCTTGTAGCCTCGTTGAAGTTTATTACCTTCATTTTCTCCTCTTCGGTTATGCCATCAAAATTAATAAAACAAATGCAAAGTTATAGCATGTACTTCCTCCTTTCACTTCTCGGCCTCTTCCATCTTTCCTATTCATTGCTTTCAGGCCTCATTTCAAGATACGGCTATATTGCCCTTTTTGGGCTTCTTATTCTAGAAGCAGCTTCTTTCCCTGTGCCCAGCGAGGTGATATTGCCTATTACAGGCTACTTTATCTATTCCAAGCTTCTAAACCCGTTCATTGCGTTCGCTGCAATAATTTTCGGCGGGATTGTGGGCATGGCCTTGGATTACTATCTTGCATATTTCATAGGCAAGGATGTTGTTTATAGGCACCTTGCCATATTTCACATAAGCAGGGAAAAGCTCGACGCGTTCGACAAGTGGTTTGCAAAGAACGGCCCGTTTACCGTTTTTGTGTCAAGGCTTATGCCTTTGATAAGGGGTTTGATAAACTTTCCAGCAGGCTTCGCGCTCATGCCCCAAAAGAAGTTCTTTGCCTATTCCATAGCAGGCACTGTAATATGGGACGTTTTCTTAATCTCTTTTGGCTACTTCGTTAGCAAGTACGAGCTGAGCATAAGCAACCTCTATGTCCTCTTCAGCATTGTAGGTTTGAGTATAGGCCTTCTTGCCATACTGCTGTTTCTCATATACCGATATGCAATGAGAAGAATCTCCTCTTCTTGAGCTCAGCTTCCGCCTTTGCTCTCTTCTTGCGAAGGCCCTAGTGTGTAGTGCCTTACTACCTTTATGACCTGCTCTATTGCCTTCTTTATCTCGCTGTTAGTCTTAGCCCCTGTGCAGATTATCTTCCCGTTTTTGAAAAGCAGCAGTGCAACCTTAGGGTTGTGAATCTTGTAGATTGCGCCTGGGAACTGCTCAGGCTCATAGTCTACATCTGGCGAGGCTTTGGCTATTGCATATAGGTCCAGCTCTACGCCAAGGTCAGCGCTTGCTACTATGTTTTCCACTTTGAAATTCGGCTTTAATACAGGAGTCTTAGACTTTGCCTCTTTTGCCATTTTACCACTTAGCACAACAATTTTAACTGCATATTTTATATACCTGCTAGAAAGAAATATATTTGCTTCTTTATAAATCTTACTCAACGGTGTTTTAGATGGAAAGATCGCATGGCCTATTTTCAGGAAGGACCAGGCACTTGGCAAGGCACCACAAGCCTTCTAAGCTGGGCTTAACAAAGCTTGTAAAAAGCTTTGAAATAGGGGACAAGGTTGCCATAGTCCCGAAAGGCAATTTCAGGAACATACCGCATCCTAGGTATAGGGGCAAGGTTGGCGTTGTAAAGGGCAAGCGCGGCGATGCTTACGAAGTGGAGATTTGGGTATCAAAGACTACCAGGCGCTTGCTTATTGTACCGCAAGAGCATCTTGAGCCTGTAAGCAGCAAAAAGGAAACCACGAAAGAGCCTGCAAAGGTAACAGAGCAGGTTCCTATGAAGCAGCAATAGTCCCGGTCGGATTCGAACCGGCGTAGCAGGCTCCAAAGGCCTGCGTCCTTGGCCACTAGACGACGGGACTATATTATTATATTTTGCGCAGCAGCCTTAAAATTTTATCTGCTTTAATTCTTTTCATGGCGCAGCTTTTGTATCTTGACGATCCGTATTTGAAGGAGATAGACGCCCAAATAGTAAGAGCAGAGGGCAACAAGGTAGTGCTTGACAAAACTATTTTCTACCCAGGCGGGGGCGGCCAGCCGGCAGATACTGGCACTATTTTCTTTGAGGGAAAGGCGGTGAAGGTATTGGGCATGGAGAAGTCAGATGGCGAAGTGTTCCATGTTTTGGAATCGCCTTTGAAAGAAGGCACAAGTGTGCATTGCGCTATAGACTGGGAGAAAAGGTACAAGTACATGCGCTACCATACTGCAATCCACATTATCGACGGAGTAATGGTAAAGGAACACGGCGCAGGCCTCTCTACCGGCGGCCAAATCTTTGAGGACAGGGCAAGAGTGGATTTCGACATGCCTCAGCTCAATAGGCAGTTGGCAGAGGAGATTATTGCGAAGGCCAACAAGGTAGTGGAGCAGGGGCTGAGCGTAAAGATAAGGTATTTGACAAAAGAAGAGGCCTTGAAGGTCGAGAACTTGGCAAGGACCGAGCCTGGAAGAAAGCTTATAGAAAGCTTGGACAGAGTAAGAATAGTAGACATAGAAGGGCTTGACTTTCAAGCAGACGGCGGCTGCCATGTAGCAAATACTAAAGAAGTGGGCAAAATATCCTTGCTGGGATTTGAAAACAAAGGAAGCCACCACAAGAGGATAGAGATAAAGCTTGAGGGAACATGAGTTAGAGCTCTTTTGTTTCCCTGTCTACTTCCTTGTTTTCAAAAGCGAGTACTGCCTTTTTGAGCGCCCGCAAGGAAAGGGTCGCGCAATGGAGCCTTGCCGGGCCTGGCTCTATGCCTATAATCTTGAACAGGTCTTCTTTGCCCATCTTCTCTATCTCGCTAAGGCTTTTCCCCTTTATCTCTTCCAGCAGCAAATCCGCTGAGCCCATCGATATTATGCAGCCGTTGCCGTCAAACTTTGCATCCTCTACTCTGCCATCTTTTATCTTCAGGTAGATGGTGATCGTGTCTCCGCACGATACGTTTTCTTCGTGCATGCTTATGCTTGCATTGTCGAGCTTGCCTTTCTCGTGCGGATGCTCATACCTGCTTATCAGCTCCTCGCCATAAATGTCAAGCATTTAATTCACCTTCATCCAACGCTTGAGGAAAGGAAAAATCCTTATTCCAAGTTTTGCAAATGCGTTCCTGTAAGCATATATGAAATAGGAGATTATTAAGCTGATCGTCGCCCCTGCAATTATGTCTGTGAAGTAGTGTAAGCCAAGATAGACTCTGCTGAACAGTACTGCAACAAGCCATATGACATAGGCAATTCTTACGTACTTGTACTTGCCCATAAAAAGAGCAAGGCCCGTGAGCACAGAAGCGTGGTTTGAAGGAAAGGAATAGCTGCTTTCGCAATATGGCGCATTTATCCAAGAAAGCTCTGGCACATTGCAGGGCCTGGGCTCCTTTACTATGAATTTCAATGTGTCGCTAACAATGTAAAGCAGAATGCCAGCCGCAACAAGCGCGAACACGTTTGTGTCTTTCTTTAAAAGCATGTAGATGACTATTAGAGGCAGCACGAGCAGGAAGCTTTCCGTAAGCACATGCATTGCAGAGTTCATCGCCGGGCTGGCTACTGAGTCCGCAAGCTTGAACGCCTCTATGTTTAATTGAGCGATTATGCCCATCGAATCTTAATACTTATCTTGCTAAATCTTATTATGCTTCGCGTTTACATTGACACAAGCTCGCTGCTTTTCGGGTTCAGGAACAAGCACAATCCGATCGAAGCAATATCTGACGAATTCTACGGTGCGAAGGTCGTGGTTTCCGAAGGAGTAATTGAGGAGCTCAAAAAGCTGGCGGAGAGCAAGAAAGCAATTGCCTCAGCTGCAAGGGTCGCGCTAAAAGCCCTGCAAGAGAGCAGAGTAGAGATTGAGGAAAACAGGGAAATGCCTGACAAGTGGCTTCTAAAGCTAAAAGGCAGGTTTGTTGTCGTATGCACCAACGATGCAAAGCTCAAGGAGCGGCTTAGGAAGAAGGGCCTTAGAGTTGTAAGTATGGCAAGGTCTGGCAAGATAAGATAGTAAGCAAGCCTTAGTTTACAAAATCACAAAAATTGATGCAAGAATTGAAATAAAAACGCTCATATATAAATCTGGATTTGCACAATATTACTGTATTGTGTTGTGCTTGTTTTGGTGCAAAGCCCACCACCCACCACCGCTTTGCCCTTTTCTTTTCTGTTTTGTGTTTTTTGTTATGCTTTCTGCATTTTCTTGGTTTCTTGCCACCTAATTGGTCTTGAATCATGGCCCCAGCAAGTCTGCAGGGTTATCTATTTATATACTTATTTTTGTTAATTTAGGTATGCTTATTTTAGGTGGTTAGTTGTATTATGTGACAACCGTAAAAGACAGCGTAAGTGTGCCACCGAAGTATGTAGGCAAGGAGATTGTTGATTCTGTCACTGACATACTTCGCAGCAAGTACGAGAGAACAATAGACAAAGGCTTGGGCCTTATCCTTGTAGTCTTCAATGTGCGTGACATAAGCGAAGGCTACATACTGCCTGAAGATCCAAACATACACTACCATGTCACATTTGACGTTTTGTCATTTAGCGCCAGCGTAGAAGAGGTTTTCGCCGGTGAGGTTTCTGAGCTTGCAGAGTACGGCGCATTTGTAAGGATAGGCCCGATGGATGCCCTAGTTCACCTTTCCCAAATTACCACAGACTTCGTCAGCTTTGACAGAAAGGCCGGCGTCCTTGTATCAAAGGCTACCAAGAAGATGTTGAAAAAGGGCGATGTAGTATATGCAAAGGTCTCTACTGTGAGCTTTGGAAACACGCCGCAATCGGTAAAAATAGCGTTGACGATGAGGCCAGAGGGCCTAGGCAAGCTCGAGTGGCTTACCGAAGCTCCTGAAAAGGAGAAGGCTAAGGCAAAGAAGCAGAAGAAGTGATTGAATGGTGGAGAAAGCATGTTTGAACTGCAAGCACATCATTTCGCAGGGTGATGTATGCCCAATCTGTGGCAGCACAAAGTTCACTACCAAGTGGAGCGGGTATGTGATAATAATCAACGCGGAGAAGTCGGAGCTGGCAAAGAAACTGGGGATAAAGGTAAACGGGGTATACGCCCTGAACGTTGAGGAAAGCTAGCTTCCTTTTTCCTTAATTCTACTTCTGCTCCTCTTTCTTTGGCCTAGTATAGGTATCTTTTATTTCTACTTTTTCTATAGAGTCCATGTATGTAAACACGTAAGTTGGCAACGAGCTTTTCTTTGCCTCGTACTCAGCAGTTTTCTCTTGAGTGTTGAATTCTATTTTTGCCGTTTTTGTCGCAGGATCGATGCTAATGCTGCTTGGCGTTATCCCTAGCTTTTCGGCTATTGCTTTTATTTTGTCTTCATCTTTGTCAAGCTTTTCTGTCACTTTTATCTTGTACTTGAGCGACTCGCCTGCGAGCGGGTTGTTTTCATCGACAATGACCCTGCCAGAGTTCACGCTTTTTACCACAGCCTCCACACCGTCAAGGCTTATCACCATGCCTGGATATGGGTCTATGTCCCTTTTCCTAAACTCCGAAAGTGCGATGACCTTTACCAGCGACGGGTCCCTTTCGCCAAAGGCGTCTTTGGGCTCTACCACTATCTCCTTTTCCTCGTTTACGCTCATTTTCTTAAGGGCTTCATCAACGCCCTTTACAACATCCCTTTTGCCTATTACTACCAAAACCGGCGCGTACTTGCTGCCTTCGCTATATATTCCATTTTCCTTTGCCAGTTGCTCATTTGTGGTTTCCAAAAGCTGGTTGTCAGCTACTCTCCAGACGCTGTAGTCTATTTTTACAAAGTCTCCGTCAGATAATGCCAAATAACTCACCTACCTTTTTATTTTGTGCTTTATATTTATAAAAGAAGCAGAATAAAAAGATATGTAAAGAAAGATGGGTGCATGGAGAAAAAGAAACTGATAGAGCTTCTTGGCTCTCTATTCATAGCCTTCATATTCCTCTCGTCTTACGCCACGATGACGTCTAGCCCTCAAAAGAATTCTACGAAGTCTACCACAACAATACCAGTGGCACTAGGTACTGGCTTTACGAAATGCAAAATAGTAAACTATACTCCAACCTTTACTGTCGTTGCGCATTGCTCAGCGAGCCTTCTCAACTCAACGTTGGGCAAGCTTCAAGCGTCTGGTGCTGTGGCAGAGTATGTACCCGTCTCTAACACCTCTTATGATGTCTATGCTGGGAATGAAAGCTCCTATGATCTTATGCAGCACCTAGCCAGCATGGGCAACTGCTTCAACATCTCTGCAACCGCCATTCTGGCAATGCCTCCTACTATTAACCTTTACATAGGTGCCCTTAACAGGACTTTTCCCGTGAAAGTACCAGTGAAGCTAAGCCAGCTCCAAACGCCTGTTAAGTTCGGCAACGAAAGCAGCTTCAATGTGTCTGTTATGGCGCTTGTCACGCTTGCCGGGACTATTTACCAGCCTAACATAACAATATACAACATGAGCGTCCAGGTGGAGAAATGACAGATTCAAAAGCTAGAGAGCTCGCATTGAAGTTCGCATTGAAAAATGCGCTAGATTATGGAAAAGCGGCAGAAGGGCCAGTATTGAACAAGGTTCTTGCCAGCATGCCGGAAATGAAAAACAGCATGGAAGAGCTGCGCAAGGTTGTTGCTGAGGTTGTAAAGCAAGTAAACTCCATGAGCAAGGAGGAAATGAGCAGGGCGTATGAGCCTTTTGCAAAGGAGTTCGAGGAAAAGGAAAAGGCTAAGAAGGCGAGCACCGAAAAGCCAAGGATGGTGCTAGATGGCGCAGTCGATGGAGATTTTGCGGCCAGGTTCCCGCCTGAGCCAAACGGCTACATCCACATAGGGAACGTAAAGCAGGCATTCCTGAGCCAGGAGTTTGCAAGAATTTACCATGGCAAGCTTTTCCTTTATTTTGACGATACAAATCCTGAAAAGGACAGGCAAGAATTCGTTGATGCGATAAAGCAAGACATGGCATGGCTCGGGTTCAAGTTTGACAAAGAATACTATGCCAGCGACATGGTGGAGCAGATCTATGATTATGCAAGGCAGTTGATAAATGAAGGCGGAGCTTACGTTTGCTTCTGCAAGCCAGAAGAAATAAAGAAGAACAGGCTGGCGAAAAGGGCATGCGTGCACAGAGACCAAAAACCTGATGAAAACCTAAGGTTCTTTGAAGAAATGTTGCAAGGCAAGTACAAGGAGGGCGAAGCAGTGGTGAGGTTCAAGGGGGATATGCAGTCTGAGAATGCCACCTTGAGAGATCCGGTCATACTTCGCATAAAGCAGACCCCGCACTACAGGCAAGGAAGCAAGTACAGGGTCTGGCCCACTTATTACTTCAATACTCCCATAAACGACTCCGTCCACGGAGTTACAGATGTCATAAGAAGCAAGGAATATGAGCTCAGCAACGAGCTTTATGTTCGCATACTCTCTGCCCTTCATTTGAGAATACCTAGAGTGCACGAGATGGCAAGGCTGAGAATAAAAGGCACCCCTACGCACAAGAGGGAGCTAAAGGAGCTGATAAGCAAAGGCATAATCTCTGGCTACGATGATCCCAGGCTTGTTACAATTGCAGGGCTTAGAAGGAGAGGCGTTGTGCCCGAAGCGATAAGAAGGTTTGTGCTGAAATTCGGAATGAGCAAGACAGACAGCATAATAAGCATGGATATGCTTTTGGCAGAGAACAGGAAGGTCATAGACCCATATGCCAAAAGACTCTTCTTTGTAGAAAACCCTGTAGTGGTAGAGGTCAATGGGGACTTGCCAAAGGTGGCAAAGCTAAGGCTGCATCCTACAAACGACCTGGGCTACAGGCAATACTCGCTAGGCAATAAATTCTACATAAGCAAAGATGATGCTAAGGAATTGCACGAAGGCGATGCAGTGTGCTTGAAAGACCTTGCTTGCATCAAGCTTATAAAAATTAGTGCAGATAAAATAGAAGCCAGTGTCATACCGACCACACCTGAACTGCTGGAGCGTGCGAAGAAAATCCAGTGGGTCAGCGATGGGAACTTTGCAAAATGCAAGATAGCGCTCATAGGTGAGCTGTTGAAGAACGGAGAATTGAACAAGGACAGCATGATAATGAAGGAGGGCTTTGTGGAGAGCTATGCGAATAGTCTCAGCGAGGGCGACCTGGTCAACTTCGAGCGCGTCGGATTTTTCAAGCTTGACAGCAAAAAGGACCTGCTTTTCTTCAGCCTTTGAGCGATTGCATGCTAGACCTCTCTTTGAACCATAGCCAGATAAACACGATCGAGAGAGAAGCGATAATGAAGATAGTCAGAGAGAGCATGCAAGAAAGCCTGGCGGATGTCGACGCAGAAACATTGCAGAGCATAGACAGGCACGTTGCGAACATGAAGGAAATCATTGACTCTCCTTCCTACGAAATCCTTTGCATGTCGCCTCTTATAAACAACATAAAGCGAATGCCGCAGGCGCAGCAGCAAAGATATCTTGCTTCGTTGGAGAATTTTGCGAAAGCTTATGCTACAATTTATAGGAGCAAGAAGCTTCTCCTGCTTACTTTGGCAGGCTTGCTCTACACCGCACAAACAGAGGAAGCTGTGGCTAAGTATGGAGCCGAGCTTTACAAAATAGTTCAGGAAAGACGCGACAAAGTGGCAGACGTTGCAAGAAAAGAGTCTGAGGCTTTTAGCGCACTGAGCAAGGAGCTTGCGCTACTTGATAGGGGAGTGCTGAAGCTTGTAAAGTACAAGCGCATAAAAGTGATAAAGAAGGAGCTTTCGGCACGCGGCGCAAGGCTGAAGAAGCTTGAAAAAAGTCTGGAACGATACGAAAAGAAGGTAAGGCTTGTAGGTTCGTTTTTGAAAGGCAAAGTCGATAAATAGAATTGAAAGTGAAAAATGCGTGGCAACATGGAGTTTGTAAATAAGGATGTTGTGATGGTTTATGACACTGATTACCAGGGCGTAGCCCATTATGCCTCGTATTACCGTTTTGTCACAAATGCACTCTATGCCTTCAGAAACGCTTATCTTGACGACCTTGTTGAGAAGTACGGCATATGGTTTGTCATAGCGGAGTCGCATGCAGTATACAAGAAGCCTTTGCATGCAGGGGAAAAGATAGAGGTGAAGATAACACCGAAGCTGCTGAGCAATAAAAGCATTAGGTTTGATTTCAAGATATACAGAAGCGAAGAACTCACCACAGAAGGCTATTTAGTCCAGGTTGCAATAAGCAAAGAAAGTTGGCATTCTGTCGAGCTGCCAGAAGAAATAAAGAAAATCTTGCAATAGCCATTTATCTGAACATTAGTTTGGGAATTTTGTTTCTAAACTGCTTGCCTTTAGCGCAGGCAGTGCATATGCCGAGTTTTGCTATGAAGTGGTCGTCGCACACATGCCTGCCGCATAGCTTGCACACATGTCTAGCAGGCTTTCCACAGATATAACACAAGGTGTACAGCTCGGCCATAGCAGCCATAGATTACAAGTTATACAAATATATAAAGGCAATATATGTTCAAGTCTTGGGCTCTGTCATAATATTCGGTTGATTAATGACGTCAAATAAAAATAGGCACTTTTTGTTGCCTGTTCTATCAAGTATTGCCATCTACTTTTCTCTGTTTTGCAGCCAAAGTACTCTATTAAACCGGCCTTTTCTGCGGGTGTTTGTTTAATGGTCATATGCGACCTGATGTAATTATAGTAAATTTCAAGATTCCTCATTTGCCACCTGCCTGTATCGAGACTCTTGTAGCCTCTGCGTTTGTGCGTACATGCCCTGATTGTATTGTTCAACCTCTCCACGAGATTATTGTTCTTTTTATCTTCAAAATTGGCGCACCTATGGTAACAATTATGGTACCACC
>JAGDXZ010000052.1 GCA_023270015.1 Microcaldota archaeon
CGCGCTCCGTTCGCAGCGGAGAGGTCGCGGGTGCGAATCCCGCCGAGTCCACAAACTCCTTGCTAGAAAGCTGAATCTGCCGGCGCAAAACATATAAAGATATAAAACAATTGTTTTTAGCGAGTATGTGATTTTACATGAGAAAAACAACGGCCAAGCCAGATTATAGCTACGTGCTAATTTATCTATTTACTTGGTTTACTGGGCTGATATTTTACTTCATTAGTGGGCACGACGACAGGAAAAGGAAAAACGCTGTGCAAGCGATAATTCTGGGCGTAATATCTGTTGTGATCTCTTTTATTCCACACATAGGTTTTGTAGCGTTCTTTATTTGGATATATGGCTTATATGTTGGGTACAGGGCTGCCATCAACCGCGATGTACTTATACCGTACATAAGCGAATCAATAAATTATGCTCCATATGTGCAGGATAAACCAGAAAATAGAATCAAAAAGTACCTAGACAGAAACGAAAAAATACTGTATTTTTATACGTATTATGGCAGGAAAGAATTTGGAAATGGCATGCTCTTATACCGAATGTTTTTGAAAGTAATTTTCGTAGCAACAAACAAGCGTATACTAAAGATAAGATATGGTTTCGGCATTCCTGAAACGGTAGACGAAATAGGCTATAGTCAGATTTCATCCATATACCTCGACACCTTGTATGATCAAAGCTATTACCAGATCGCTTTTAAGGCTTACAAGAAAGTTGTTAAGCTACAAGCCCCTAATGCCATGGTAGAAGACAGTGAGGGGAACAAGTATGTGGTAAATGTGTCTGCTTATCCATGGCAGGAAGAAACACAATTCTTTGAAGTAAAGCCAATAAAATGGAGGCTTTTGGATGTAACAAATCCTGAAGTCAAAGAGTTCGTAAGAATTGTAAAAAGCCGGATAAAGAAAACCTGAAACCGAAAACCAGCGCATGAAATAAATAGCCCATTGCCTGATTAGTTTGTTGTGTTGGCAGAACATGCGGCGATAAATTTGGCACGCAGCTATCTAAGTGCTTCCATTGTAATTCGTTTTATGAACGACTCTTTTGCCTTCATGTATTTTCTCTTGCTACCATTTGCTTCCTTTGCCGCTTTTTTCTTTACTTTTGCGTATTCCAGCTTCGCTTTCTTGTGCCTGCGCAGGTAATTCCTAAACGCAATTTTTTGATCCCACTCGCTCCCATCAAACTTGACTAGGTGCAAATGCACCCTTATGCTTCTGCCCTGGAACTTTTCGTCTTTCACGAAAAACAGCCGCCTCGCAGAGCCAGCATTGCTCACGAAGTCGTAGCCTGCGCCTTGCAGCATTGTTTTTGCTTCTTCGCGTTTGCCCTTTTTTCAGGCCAACCATTATGTCAAGTATGTTTTTGCCGCCAAGCCCAGTAATGGCTTGCTGCCTATGTGCTCGATCGACACATTTTCTCGACCTAGCTTTGCGTAAAGCATGCTAGACTCGTTTCCGAATGCGCGCCTGTATGTGCTGTTGTATTTCTTGAATACGTACTTGTCCTTACCTTTGATTCTTTTGTGGTGCATTCAAACATCATGCATTAGTAGTGCTTGCTATAATATAAACGGCGCGCTGGCACGCATGAGGCGTGCTTGCAACCCAACAAATTCGTCTAACGCAGGTTCGGCATATGTCTTATAAAGCTTTACGCCGAAATTTAAGCATGGATAGCCTCGAGGAGCGCATATCAGGAGAAATAACAATGAGCGACAGCCCTGGCACTACGATGAAGAAATGGCGCGAGATATTCGGCATATCACAGGTGGAGCTTTCCAAGTATTTGAAGATATCGCCCTCTACAATAAGCGACTATGAAGGCAATAGAAGAGCAAGCCCCGGTGTAAACGTCGTCAAGAGGTTTGTGCATGCCCTTGTGCAAATAGACCAGGAGCGAGGCGGAAGCGTTATAAGGAACTTGCAGAAGCTTGAAGCCAAGTCTGAAGAAACAAGCTACTACTATCTTCATGACTTCTCAGCGCCAATAACCGGCGTGGACTTCGCAAGGCAAATAGAAGCAAAGATAATAACAAATCCCAACTACCTCGATACCATGAAGCTCTTTGGCTACACAATTCTAAATAGCCTAAAGGTCATTCTCGAGATATCACCAAGCGAGTATCCAAGGCTATTCGGCTCCACGTCAGAGCGCGCCTTTATTTTTGATGAAGTAAGCACCGGCAGGTCTCCTATGGTGGTCGTGCGCGTAGCACCAATAAAACCCAAGGTGGTGGTAATACTCAATCTTGACAATGTGGACAAGCTTGCAGTGAAAATCTCCCAGATAGAGCACGTTCCTTTGCTGACTACGAAGCTAAGCGCCGAAGAAATAAAGCTCAGGCTTGGAAATATTTAGTAGGGTTCTCGCCCTGCATTTTCTTCCCGAGGTCGAACATTGCTTTGTGCATTATTCCGTCATAAAAGTAGGTTTTCCCCTTTAGCATCTTTCTCAGCCTGCTGTCTACCTCTTTTGCAGACATCTCTTCGGGCTTTATATAGTCAGAGCCATATGTGGCACTCCATGGTTCATCAAACGAAACTATAAAAGGCATTACATAAGTCGCGCTATTCTTAAAAACCTGCGAGATGTTCGATTTTATCATAAGCAGCTTTTCATCAACACCGTACAGCACCGAAGACGATTGCGTCACTATGGAGCCTCCCTCGTTAAGAATTCTTTTTAGTTTTGCGTAGAATTCTTTACTGTAGAGTGCGTAAGATTCGTTTCCTTTAGTAGGCTCCGTTAGGTCGAGTATTATTGCATCAAATTTTTCATTAGTTCTGCTTATAAACTTCTTTCCGTCTTCTATTACTACCTTAGCCCTTGGGTCTTCAAATGCACCATCGCTCATGCCCGGCAAATATTTCTTGCTTAGCGCTATTACCTTATTGTCTAGATCTACCATTACCGCTTCCTTTACGCTTTTGTATTTCAGCACCTCTCTCAGCGTAGCACCTTCGCCGCCACCGATGATTAGGACCTTTTCGGGGTTTTCATGTGCTATAAGAGTTGGGTGAACTAGGCTTTCATGATATATCCGTTCGTCGAATTCACTGCTTTGAATGTCGCCGTCTATTACTAGCGTCTTACCTAGGAGTGGAAGCTCATAGATGCTTATCTTCTGATATTTGCTTCTTGCATTTGCAACGTCCTTTTTTATTTTGAACAAGTGCCTGCCGATTGGGCTAGTTTCTACCAGCCATTCCTGTAGTCTCTCGCGTGGTTTTGTTTTCCACATCAAAAGTTAAACTACCAAACGTCAAACAAACTATCGGCTTGCATTCAAAATTCAATACCTAAGTATGGGCATCGACTTCACTTTCTCTCCGTTAAAGGCGTAGTGGCCTCTGCCGCTTTCATCTACATAAAGAAGCTTGAAGCCCTCGTTTGAGAACTTGTTTTTCAACACTTGCCTGTCTCTCTCTTCAAGGGTTTTGCTATTTGCATATGCTTCCTTCCCTCTTTCAAATTCGTTTTTTCTTATTAGCCTTTCATGCAGCTCTTTGTATTCCTCAATGCTTATTTCAATCCTGTTCTCTAAGGAGCTTATGTCCATGTATTTCTCAGCATCTTTGCCTACGCGTAAAGGCTCGTAGATGGTTACTGTAGAACCTGCTCCACTGCCATAAGACATCATGATTATCGGCTTTATCTTTTCAGCGCTTCTAAGAAGGCTCATAAGTGCCACTATTATGGAGTTGTTATAAGAGTTTCCTATTCTCGAAGGCAACCCTATGGCTTTGTCGAGCCCTATTTCTCTGGCAAATTTGTTGAAACCTTCGGTTTGCCTTACCTTCTTGTGGAACGCCCAAAGCTTTGCTATTTCCTCGCTGTTGCTCAAGTGCTCTACCAAGTCTTCCCCATTAGCCTTGTCGGCGTAGCTTCTTACAACTTTTGTAAAAAGCTCGAGCGCATTGCTAGCATTTCCTATGGGCTCCTTTTCTCCCAGCTGTTGCTCCAGCTCAGATATTTTGCCTTTACTTCTAAGCAGGTGAACGTATAGTATGCTTGCTAGATAGTAGGCCTCTTTTGGGAAGGGAACATGGCTTATTGCATAAAAATCTTCAGGTATGCCAAACTTCTCCTCAAAGGCCTTAAACGCTGAAGCTACTGTGATGACATAAGCCACTTCAGAGCCATAGCCTGAGGGCACGCGCGGCGTATGCTCATCCGGCTTGTAGAAGTCATATGTAGGCAGGTTGTAGTGTGTAGAGTTGGCAGAAATTTTCACCAGCAGCGGATCTCTGGTTATGTATAGCAGAGTGCTTGCAGCGCCCTGTGTGGCTTCAGCATTTTTTGCTTTGGCTGAGTCGTACAGGGCTATGTCTGTGCCGATGACCAAAGCCCCTTCAAGTGTGCCAAGCTCTACTGAATTATTCACAAGCTGAATGGTCTTGAGTAAAGCGGTGCATGCAAACTTTGTTTCGAAGCTGTCGCTCATTCTGAAGTCTTCTAGCAGCATTTCATAAGCTTCTTTTTGCATGCCTGCAGCTGAATCTAGCTTTTTCTTTATTATAGGCTCTACTATCTCGAGCACAGCCATCGACAATGGCCTGCTTCCTTCCACGCTTGTTTCAGTAGCAAGATATATGCCCCGTATTCTATGCCGCTTGTAGTGGTTTAAAAGCTCGCTATTGTTTGCTACGTGCTCCACAAAGCGTAGCAGGTTGTTTGCCGCAAGCGTTACTACCGTGTCTGATTCGCCAGCAAACCTAAATTCGTTAACGAGCAGGCCCTGCCTTATCTTCTCTGCTGGTGAATTCTGTATTGTAGCGATAGTGTCTGCGGTCACTACATATCTAGGCACGTCTAAGCCAATGTAGCTTATTCCACTTGTCATGGGAATCTATGGAACTTAGCGGGCTAGGCTTTTAAATGTCCATAGCCTATTTGACAAAAGCCGAATTATTTCCTTAGAAGTTTTCCTATTAAGAATGAGGTATAGTAGTATTCGGTCGCGTAGCCATTCATTATAGAAAAATGAGGGAATTCCTTAATCTGATCCTTAAATTTGGTATTGATTGCTACCCTCGCTATCTTGCCTGTGTGGCTGTGGTTCTCAAGCCTTATCTCAAAAAGCGGCTCATGCGAGCTTTCATCATAAAAAGTATAACTAACCTTTTCTACACGCTCTATGTCGTCATCAAACCCCTTTTCCTTTGATTCGCTGTATTTCACCTGGCATTCAATTTTTTCTTTCAAGCCCTCGACTGGCTGTTTGAGCGCTCTGATAAATTCGTCAACTGTTTTTTCCATCTCCGGAGTAAGTGGTGGCTTTATGATAAGCATATCTACCTTTTTGGTTCGCATGTTCCTAATATGTCATTGAAAGTTTAAAAACCTTGCAAATTTCGTGAAGTTGAAAAACGTGGCAGTTGCTTGCACTTGCTTAGCATCCAAAACAGAAGAAAATAGAATAAGCAATAAAAATTAAAGCATGCAAAAATATATCGTGCGATCGTAGTCTAGCCTGGTAGGACTTTGGCCTTCCAAGCCAAAGACCCGGGTTCAAATCCCGGCGGTCGCATTGGTGTTTCTATGCCTGCTTTCAAATACCGGATTAAAGGCAGGGTCCAAGGAGTAGGCTATAGGAGCTTTGTAGCTAGGCTAGCTAGGCAGTACGGCGTTAAGGGGTTTGTAAGGAACATGCCAAACGGCGAAGTAGAGATTGTTGCCCAAGCCTCTGCAGACACGCTGAAGGCATTTGAGAAGGAGCTCGAAAATTATTCTTCAAACGGGGCTTATGTCGAAGCAGTAGAAAAAGAAGCAGCAGATGAAGAAGGCTTTGCTGATTTCTCAATAAGATTCTAGCTACAGCTCTATGCTGCTTCCAAGCGAAGGCGTATATACCTTGTATTTTTTGTCAACTGCCTTTGAAAACTCTACTATTTTCTGAGGCTCTCCGTGGACTATGACCACATTCTTTAGCCCTTCAATCCTGCTGATCATGCGCATGAGTGACTGCCTGTCGGCGTGGGCTGAAAGCCTGTACTGCTCTACTTTCATTTCTATCTTTACCTGCTTGCCATCAAGCTCTATAGTTCTTTCGCCATCAAGTATTTTTCTACCAGGCGTATCAGGCGCTTGGTAACCTACAAAGATGAGCTTGCTATTGGGATCGCCAGCGCTTCTCTGCAGGTACTTTACAATCGGCCCGCCCTTGAGCATGCCGCTGGTCGTAACCACTATGCTTGACTCATTTCCGCTTGCTATCTTTCCTCTTTCTTGCCTGCCTTTTACAACGTGGAAAAACTTACTCTTGAATGGGTCATCTTCGCTCATCAGTATCTGCTTCTGGATCTCGTCCCTGCAGTATATTACATTATGCCTGTATATGCGCATGGCCTTGTTTATCATGCCATCTATGTATATGTTTGTTTGCGGCAATATGCCAGAGCGCATATAGTCGTTTAGTATGAAAAGAACCTCTTGCGCCCTGCCTACTGCAAAGCTCGGTATTAGAGCCTTGCCACCTGTAAGTATGGTCTCTTTTATGCTGCTTATGAATCCGTTTAGCACCTCACGCTGCGGCGGAAATACATCTGCATCGCCGCCATAGGTGCTTTCCGTTATCAGGGTATCTGCCTTTAGGTGCTCTGTGTATGCCGGGTCTAGCAGCCTTGTGCTTCTCATGTTGAAATCACCAGTATAGAGAAGGCTTTCGCCTGTAGCGGTGTCCTTTAACTCTACCATGGCGCTGCCCAGTATGTGCCCGGCAGGATAGAGCTTGACCTCAAAGTCGCCTATTCGATAGCTTTTGAAATAATCAAGGAACCTGTGGTGCCTAACCATCTCCTCTGTGCCATGCTTGCTAACATCTTTTGGCTTTGATAACCTAAGGTAATCGCTTATTATCACATTAGCCAGCTCTAGCGTAGGCTTTGTTGCATAGACATTCCCTGTAAAGCCTTGGGAGTACATATGTGGCAGGTAGCCGCAGTGGTCAAGGTGCGCATGCGTCACCACTACCGCATCTATGTCGCCAAAGCCCTCTTTGCCCAGCAGCGGCATTTCGTTCTGTTGCGCAAGCTTCACGCCTGCATCAAGAAGAATGGTTGTTTCCTTACCGTCTACTCTTATACAGCTTCTTCCTACTTCTCCAGCTCCTCCATAAAAAGTAATCTTCAATCAAGCACCATTAGAATTAGCATTGTTTGGATTCTGATTGGTATTGTCTTTGCTCTTTTTCTTCTTTATCACAGCAACGTCCTCTAGGCTTATGCTCTGCTGCACTACCGGCGCAGGCTTCTTTCTTTCCTTCTTTACGAACATGCCGAGCTTCTGCTTTAGCTCGTTTATTTTTGCATCAGCTTCAGCAACGCTTTTGTCCAGGCTCTCTATGCTCTTCTGCAATTCCTCAATGTCCTTGTCGACAAGCTGGGCCTTGTTTCTCAGCCTTTGCGATTCCAAAGCTTCTTTGAGCTGGGACTCTACCTCGCCAAGCCTCCTTAGCAACGCCTTCTCGTCTTCCAGGGTTCTTGCCTCTGTAGCTATCTTGAATTCAAGCACCTCCTTTGCGTGCTTAAGCCTGCCTATGTTTTTGTATTTGTCGTTGAGCTCGACAAGCTTCTTCAGAGCTTCGCTCTCGCTTTTCTTGTATGCCAGCCTGTGCCTCAGTTTGTTCAGCTGGCTTATTAGCTCCTTTCTTTTTGTGAATGCCTGCTCCAGCTCGTTTTTCAGCAAGGCCTTTGGGTCCTGCTGCTCATTATGGGCTTGGGAGCTTGCAGCTTGAGCCTGGGCTTGCATCTGTATTGCAGGCTTAGGCTCTGCAGGCTGCACCTTCTGGCTGTTGTCCTTTCCTGTCTCTTCTTTATTGTTGATATTCAGTAAATCGCCCTAGTACGTCTTTGTAAACATCGATAAGCATGTTAGTAGTATTCTCAAGTGAGAATTGTTTAGCAGTAGAAACTGCCTCTTTTTTATATGCATCACTATTATTTAAAACTATTTCTATTTTCCTTGAGCAGTCAAGGTAATTGCCTGGAGCAAAGAGCTCGCCGTTCTTGCCCCTCTTTACAAACTCCTTCATTACTTGCGTGTTGGCAGTTACTACTGGCTTGCCTGTAGCCATGGCCTCCAGGCACACAATTCCCTGGGTCTCGAAGTCTGAAGGCAAGCAAAACACTGTGCTTGCAGCATACAAGCTTGGCAAAAGATCTTGTCGGACAAAGCCTAAGAACTTTACTTTGCCGTCAAGGCCAAGCCTCTTTGCTAATGCTTTCATTCTATCTAGCATAGGGCCAGTACCTCCTATGACTAGCTCAACGTCTTCCCTCTTTTTCGTTATCTTTGCCATCGCCTTTAGCAATACGTCAATGCTCTTTTCCTTGCTTACCCTTCCTACATAAAGCACAATCTTCCTGCTGGTGTCAAGGCCAAACGCCTTTATCGCCTTTTCTGGATCTACCTTGGTATTGAACGTTTTTGTGTCTATGCCGTTTGGTACTGTAAAGACATTTTTGATCTTCCTTCTTTCGAGCATTGCCTTTACGCTGTTGCTTGGCGCTATTACCGCATCGCATCTTCTGTAGAAAAATTTGGCATATTTCCACATGTATTTCCTGTAAAAGCTTTTGAAGTTTTTAGGCAGATAGACCGATACCGAGCTGTCATTCAGCATTGTATGGAAGGAGCCTACTAAAGGATAGCCGCCGATCTTCGAAGCAAGCAAGCCATTAAAACCCAGTGCGAACGGCGTTTGGGCGTGTATCAGGTCTACTCCTAGCCTTTTTAGCTTAAGTATGGAATGGTAGGGAAAAAGCGCAACGCTGTACTGCGGGTAAGGCTTAAACTTTATGCCCGTGTGTATGAAAACGTCATTGCGCTCATATTTTTTCTTATCGGCGATTGTGCCCGGGGCAAAGATAAAGACCTTATGGCCTCTTCTTTCAAGCTCTTTCTTGAAATTGAGCATTGACGTTACGACTCCATCAACAGCAGGTAGATAGGTGTCGGAATAGAAAGCAATCTTCAACATTCCACCTTACTGCGGCCCAGGCTTTTGGCTCACTTGTGCAGTGCTTGCATCGGCATTTGTTGCCTTACTGCTTCCCAATCCCCTTCCTGTCTCTGTAGCTTTGGTCACGACTATTGCCTCGCCGCCTGCCTTCTTTATCTTTTCTTCTGCGCCCTTTGAGAAGGCACTGGCCTTTATTATTGCAGGGATTGTCAGCTTGCCACTGCCAAGAATCTTAAAGCCGGTAAGCTCAACAGTAGGCTTGCCACCTTGGGTTTGCAGCTTTTTGAGCTGGTTGTCTATGCTTCCGAGGTTTATCTCCTTCATCTTTTTCTTAAGGTGGAAGAAGCCCTTGCTTCTTATCCTCTCCCTTTCGTATACAACAATATAGGTAAACTTGTGCTTAACCCCGCCCCTTCCTACGCCACCTCTGTCTCCAGCCCCCCTGTTGTTCTTTATGTTTCCTGCTCCCCATCTTCTGTTGCCAAGGTACTTCCTAGATTTTTTCTTTATTCTCAATACCATAATCACACCATCCTATTTATCAGCTTGTTTATCTCAGCTCCCCTGTAGCCGAGCGCACCTCCTTCTTTGAAATGTTTCTTTATGCCTTCATAGCCGTGCTTTGGAGGTCTTAGCCTTATAGGTAATGGCATGAGCTCGCTTGCTTTCTTCTTTCCAGCAAGCAGAGCGTCGATGTCTTCTTTACCAAGCTTTATTTCCTTTTTCTCCAAAAGCTTAGAAAGCATCTCTTGGCTTATCTCACCATAGGTTATGTAGTTTATGCATTTCTTTATCATTCCAATATTGGCTGGTGTTGGAAAGACAAGCGAAAGGTTGTTTACATGGGGAAGCCTCAGCCTTTTCAGGGTCTCAGCAATGTCCTTTCTAACTCCAACAGTCCCTCTGACACGTATCAAGGCAAGTAGCTTGTCGTTATTCATAAAAACACGCCACAGAAATTGCATAAATATTTCTCTCTATACTTTATTAATCTTGTTGTTTCTGCACTACAGATTCAGCTTAAATATGTAAATATAAAAACCAGTAAAGGCTGATTGATAGTATGTTTGCCCAAAAGGAGCCTGCGACGTTGCGCCCGGCTCAAAATGAGCATAGGCTTTCTATAAAAGAATACATCGAGCAGCTCGAGCCTATTTTGCGCGAAACGGGCGATGCAGGCAGGGCGTATCTAAAGGTTTTGGAAAAGGTAGATAAAAAAGCAGCAAAGGTTCTGCTGGAGCTTGCACATAACCCGCTTTTTCCAGACTTCCTTAAGGGTCTAGGAGAGGATGGCGCTTCAGGATTTGCCCGTGCTATTTACATAGTAGCGCCTGACTTTTACGGTAATGAAAGTGATTTCACATCTCTTTTTGCAAATAAAGAAGTAGTAAATTTTGCAAGTCAGCTTGGCCCTGCAAGCAAAGACTTCTTCGTCAAGATGCTTACTGCCAAGCATAAGGAGCGTTTTCTGAGCAGTCGACTGCTTGAGGTTCCAGAAGCTATAAGAAAGCTAGAAGAGAACGCCTTTGATTTTTTCGAGGCTTTGGACCGTGTTGAGGACTGGGATATTTTGTTAAGCAAAAGCGTTGTGGATGCTGTTGGAAAACTTAGCGCAAGGAAAAGGCACATGATCTTGGAATATGCAAAAAATGCAGGATCGGCGAGCTTGCTGGCGGAGTTGCCCGGGCAAGCGCTAGAAGCTATTGACAAGATTTTGGATAACGACCAGATTTTAAGCGAGCTGCTGTATGCAATAGAGCAATCGCCCAACCATAAGGAAACTGCTGCTAAGCTCGCCAACGAAGATATGCTAGCATTCATAAACAGCCTGGGCTACGCAGGTGTAGGCTATTTAAGGAGTATAGGCAAGAACCTAGATGCGCTTACGAATCCTGCCTTAATAAAGTCTGGCAGCCTTATAGGAAAGCTGAACAGGAATCTTATGTACATGTATTTTTCGGCAATTGCAAATGTGCCAGATGCGGTGGAAGACCTTGCTGACTGTGGATTTCTAAGATGGCTGGCAAACCAAGGGGAGAGCAGCTATTGGCTCCTTCCCAAGTTGGCTAACGTTCTTAAATTTTCAAGGCAGCACGGTCTTTACCATGATAGTGCCTCGTTTGAAAACTATTACATTATCCGCCTTATGAACATCGAAAAATCTGATTTCAAGAAATTGGAGTTCGATTTGGAGATATGGAATAGGCTTTTGGACTCTTTTTCTACGCTTGAAGAACTTGGAATAAAGCTTGAGAAGAGGGACTTTGAGAAAATGCAAAAGCTTGTGAAGGCAAAAGGCGGCTCGCCCGTATACCTCTGGCTCGGGGCGCAGGCAATAGTGTATATGGCAAAACTTCCAGGAACCAAGTTTCAAGATCTTGCTGATGCATATCACATTTTGCTGTCTTTAGATGAAGAGAGGATAAACGGCCTTATCATTTCAAGCATAAACCAATACTTGGCACACGCCTTCAATCTGCCGATAGAAAAATTGCCAAGCAGCATTAGTGAGTGGGGCCTTGACAACCTTAAGTTAGTGCTGTTGAATTTGGAAATGTTCAAGTCTAATCCAGATCTGCTGAGAAAGGATTTTCATGAGTTAGTTCTAACCAGCGCCGATTTCTTTGCGCTCTCCTCAATATTGCCTAATTTTGGCAGTATGCAAGAAAAAAGGGCTTATGCAATCGCTTCTCGGCCAGATTCAGAAGCATGGCTTGAAGAGACGATTGGTAAATTGGCCAGTCTCCTAGCCAAACTTTTTCCCAGCCATACAGACGCTTCTAATCTTATCAAAGAAATCGAAGGCTACATGAACAAGATAGAGGGCATTGGCGGTAAAGAGCTTAGGGCAAAATTGCTTTATGTGCGTAGGAACTATCTGAACAGCCAGAATTGGTCTGCGTTTTATAATGCATGGGCTAGCATACGCCCTTCAGTTGAATCTACAAAGCGCATAAATCCCAAAGAATACGAAGAAATAGCACCGGCGTATCTTTCTGTTTTGTCCATGCTTGCAGGCGAACACTTCAGAATCCAGATTTCTAAGCTAATGCAAGAGCTCCAAGATGAAAACAAAAGCAAAGAAGAGATAATCGGCAAGGCAGTCAAGCTGCTGCTGGCGTATATAACTGAAGTCAAGAAATTCGGGCAAGGGCTTGAGGAAGTTGAGAATGAGATCATAAGTATAAAAAGAGAATTAGGCGAATATTTTGAAGGAAGCCTTTATTTCGAGCCTGCAAGAAGAGGCTTGGACATAATCTTTGGAGGCAGATACAGCGGCGATTGCACAGCTCCTTCCGGCGAATGGTTTCCGGCAAACTTCGGCTGGGCAAGCAGTCCTGAGGCAAGCATTATCAACTGCTACTGGAAACGGGCAGGAGAAGATGAGAAAGTTCCTGTTGGAAGAATTTACCTATTTGCAGTCAAAATAAACGGTAAGCCAGGCGTGATTGTAGACTCGATAGAATTTCTCGAATCTTTTGTAGCATCGAGCAGGATTGAGAAGGCAGTGATACAGATGCTAAAGGACTACTCAAAATTCATCAACGTACCTCTTGTAATTGATGCCCTCTACTCGATCTCTAACAGGACATGGGTCGAGGGTGCTGTTATGAATGCCGGATTTGAAATAAAAGAGGTAGAAATACAGAAAATCGGCAATCATGTGTCTGCTGAACATGTATTTTCTACGCCTCGTGAGAAAAAGGTGTTCCTCATAAAATAAGCAATGGAAACTTCTTCCTTCTTCCTCTTAAAAATAAAAAGAAATGGAGAGCAGTACCATTTGTCATTGGAAAAGAATTTTAAGGCTAATGCGCTAAAAAGATGCAATGCTTTCACCAGAAGCCTCAAATGCTTTCGAAGTAACAGACAAGGCAGTCTATAAAATCTATCGAAGCGGGCAGGTCAGCATTTTATATTACAAGATAGATCCAGATCCTGAAACGCTTGCTTATCTTGATGTGGCGAATGCTAGCAGGCTAAGCCCCAAGGAAGGGCAAACAATTTTGGAAAGGCTTATAGAGAAAAGCGATTCGATGCTTCCGCGGGGAAGCAAGCTTGCTGAGATAAACAATCTTTTGCGCGAAGGAAAGTGTAAGGAGGAAGAAATAGAAGCAGCGCTGAAGCGAGAGGGCAATCGGAATGCCCGTAGCGCTTTGGACAACATCATAAGGGTATTGGGGCACAACAACATACTTGAGCAGGGCCACGTTCTTATTGCCATCGTAGCACCCATTTCTGCCGTAATGAACATTCAAGATGAAAGGTTTGTTTCTACGCAAGAACGTTCTACCAGATATGTCTCTTTCGATGAGATGTATGTGCCTGAGTCTATAAAAGGTAACGCCGAAGCTTTGTCAATCTACAGCGAAGCAGTTAAAGAGCTTGACAACGCAATGAGCAAGGCGCTAGAGGCAATGTCCAAACGCCTCACCGAGGCCTATATTAGAGAGCATCAAAAGGAGCCTGAAGAACAGTACATAAAAGATGTCATAAAGCCGAGCGCAAGGGATTTGTGTAGAGGGCTTGTGCCTATGGGGAAGCAGACTGTCGTGTTCTTGTCTATCAATGCAAAAAGTTTGGAAAGCATAACAAAAAAGATGCTTTCAAGCAATGATCCTGTTAACAGGCTTGTTGGCGAAGGCCTCAAGCAGGTTGCAAAAGAGAACGTGCCTTCCTTCGCTTCGCGCATAGACCCGGATGATTTTGAACTTGCTTATCATGCAGGAGTAAAAGGGATTGAACTTTCGAACGCAATGCCAGAGATTAATGATTTTGAATCTGAGAAGGTCGAGCTACATGGCGAAGAAGAGGCAAAGCTTGTTGAAAAGATTGGTTTGATGGCTCTAAAGAGACCAGAGGAGGTGCTTGATTACGTACGCAATATTACCGGTTTGCGCCATGGCAAGTACGATGCGCTAAACAATACTGTATTAGGCATAGGCTCGCTGCTTTTCGATATAGAAGTAAGCGTGGGCACATTGAGAGATCTTCAGAGACACAGAGACGCCATTAAAAATTATCAAGTAACCGATGGTATATTTTATTTTCCGAGAGAGCTCATGGAAGATCCCATATTCGAGGTTGTTGAAAGGGCTATCAAGAAAAATGTAGAAGCAAGAAAAAGGCTCTCCGAAATGGGTTTTGGAGCCGAGGCCAAGCTTCTTCTTCCTCTTGCTGCAGGTGCAAGGCTTGAAATGGAAATGAGTTTTGGTGAAGCAGTTTATATAATAGAGAATAGAAGCACGCCAGAGGGGCATCCAGAATATAGACAAATTGCATTGAGGATGTGGGAAGAGCTCAAGAAGGCATATCCCAACCTTGTCAGCAATTTAAAAGCATTTGTTCCTGAGCGCACAAGCGCATATGCTTCTAGGGAGGAAAGGCAGGGTGTGGAAGAAGTCAATAAGGAGCATCTGTACTGAACAGAGAGCCGCAGCAATTTGTAGATTTTGTTTTTAAATCTAATTCTTGCAAAATTTTTTGCAATGATTAAAGAGTTTGCAGGTGCGAGGCGGACAGAAGAAGATGAGTCTAAGATACATGCAACACTTCAAAAACTGCTAAATTCAAGCACCGAGAGTTTGAAATTATTCCGCTTGAGCAGGAGCATAGTTTCTTATGAGTATGATGGCAGGGCAATCGAAATTTCTTTTCCAAGCTTCCTTATACTTACTTCAATTTCAGGCCACAACCTGCTTCTTGTTGGTTCGACAGGCTCAGGAAAGACGACAGCGGCAAGGGCTTACGGCCGCGGAGTGTTTGGAAGCGAAGCATATCTTCAGATCTCGCCAGAAACAGACCTATCTAAGCTCATCGATATAAATTTTGGGGAAATGAAGGAAGGTACACTGGGAAACGCCCAGAAAATTACTGATTATGTGTCAGCACCTTTTGTGGTTGTAGACGAGATAAACAGGGTGAATCCCAAGCAGTTGAACATACTACAAGAATATCTCAACAACGGCGTTCTGAACTTGGAAGGAGGGAGGCGAGTGTCAGTAGGCATTCAAACAAGAAGCGGCAGATATCAGCAAAAGATTGCGTGCATAAACGTAGGTGGCGAGTACAGCGGTGTCTTGCCTCTCGATGCTGCGGTAGCCGATAGGTTTTCGATTAGGCTTAACCTTGACGATTACCCGCCAACATCGCGCGACATTGTTTCAATGCTTGAATCTAAAGAGGTTTTCAACGCGGAAAAAATAGCGAAAATGAATTTGACTAAAGAAATCATTTTCTTGTTTGAAAAGCTCGATGAAGTTCAGATTAGCGAAGAAGCTGAGAAGTATGCATTAATGCTGTCTCACCTTAATTACTGCTACAGATCTCCAACAGGGCTCAAATCTGGAATAAACAATTTTTCAAAGTCGATTTGCGAAGGTTGCCACGCTGCAGAAAGGTTTGGAAATCTATGCGGCTCTGTCCGCGGTGTTTCGAACAGAAGCCTGATTGCGCTTACCGATCTTGCAAAGGCCTTCGCTATTTACCGTAACTATATTTATAGAGATACCCCTCTAATGGTAGAGGTTGAAGACATGATGGCTGCTGCCAGGTTTGTGGTTAGCCCACGCGAGCTAATAGATGAAGAGTGGGTGGAGATTCAAGGGGACAGCAGCTATACAAGAAGTCTGGACCTGTTGCTAGGCTATATTGAAGAAGCTATGCAAGACATCCTGTCTTTTGAGGCTAGCAATGCTTTCCCGTCAAATAAGCAAGAGGCACAAGAGGTTAAAGACGAAGTGTTGCAGACATACCCGTATGCCCACTTTAGCGATGTAGAAGACATGAAAAGGCTTTTTGCAAAATATGGGAAAAAGGAGCAGGTGCGAAGATGACCTCTTTAAAGAGCCTGCTTCGTGATGGAGCGCAAAGGTATCACATAACAAAAGTCCAACTTCAGGTGTCTTATACAAAAGAAGATGAGATAAGCGCGAGCATCGACATTCCGAGTTGGGTTGCAAATATTGAAGTGCCTCGAATAAAGTTTAGTGCAGAAATGGCAGGCAGCCTTAGTGAATTTATCATAAACCATGAATTCGGGCATTGGAGATATTGCCCTAGAGATATTGCTGGCTGGTGGGAAATAAGAAAAGCAGTGGATGACGCTCTTAAGGATTTGGGCTTAGATTTGCCAGAAGTGGCGCGGGATCAATGTGTCAACATTTTTGCAGATTTTGTAGATAATATTGCAAACGTCTATTCCGAATTCGAAAATAAGAACGCAGAGAAGTACAGGGAAGGCCTAAGAGATTTCTTCCTTTTTACTTACAAGCGCGGCGAGTTTGCATTTTTGTATGATGAGTCGAGAAGGGTAGAGATCAACTTGCCTACGCTGCTCCTTATCAATGTTTATCAATTCTTTTTCATGCCAGATAAAAATTCGAAAATATTGCAAGAGGAAGAGCTTGCAAAGGTAGAATCCACAACTGAAAAAATTGCAAAAATCCTTCTTGGAGATTTGTCAGAAAAATATGGTAGCAGGTTAGGTTCGTTAAGTAGCCAGGAAAAGCATGAAATTGTTATGGAATTGTTAAACAGGGAAAAGTGGTATTACAAAGCCAAGGAAATAACTAAGTACTTCGCGCCCCTTATGGCGAATGGTTCTACCGCTGTGAAAACATTTGATGTTATTGGTATACCCGCGCCAGGATCCTCGAAGATTGACCTGCAGCAACTGCTTAACGATGTTGACAAACTTTTTCCGCTTCTTGACAAAATATATAGAGAAGAAACCAGAAACAACAAGGTAACAGTAGTAAAAAGTCCTGAAAGAGAGCTTTGGCAACCGAAGGTGGGAAGCGAACTTTACACCGAAGGCGAGAAAGACTTGGCTAGCAAGATTGCTAATAGGGACGTAAGCCCTAGGGATATTAAGTGGATTCGTAACGAATTAGTAAGTCTTCACCGCCGCGAGAATTTTGAAAATTCTTACTTTAAAAGGTTGGTTTTTATAGTGGACTCTTCTTCAAGCATGAGCTGGGGCAGTGTGATTGGGCTTGCCAAAGAGAAGGAAAAGTATGATCCTATGCAATTTTATCAGACTCTTAAGGACACCGCCCTCAATAAGGGTGAATATGATTATCTTGTTAGGGCTTTTTACTCTTTTATCGGCTCGTTTCAAAAGTCTGGAGCCTTGAGTGAAATGCGAATAGGAATAATAAACTTCTCAGGAGCAACTGTGTGGAGCGGTTGGCGTTCCGGGAGCGAACAAGATTTACACCAGCTCAAGCGTTTTCTATTTGCGTTTCAAAACGGAGGCACTACTCTAGACATTGGAACTGTAAAGCAGGTCTATGGCAGCGTAGGCGAGCCTGTGCTTACAGTTTTAATAAGTGATGGCGATCTTTCAAACACAGATGAAGTACTTGCATCTCTGACGCCGATTTGGAAGAGAAACCCATTTGTGTTCTTGAGCACAAGAAACAAAGGAGAATTTGCCAAACAGCTAGAAAAAAGAGGTCTTGACGTTAGGTATGTATATTGGCCTGCTGACTTGGAGAAAATGATATTGGACTTCACCAAGTGCGCAGCTGAAGGCCAATCAGATTCGCCATGCTCCAAGCGCAAAATACCATGACCATTTTCTGAAGAGTCTGCGCATTAGCATAATAAGTTTATTAATCTTGATTTTGGAATAATATCCGATGCGTGCACAAAAATTGCTTTTGCTCTTGGCATTTGGAATTATTATTGCAAGAAGCTTCGCCTATTTCAACGTCACGCACTTGACTGTAAATGTCTATCTTTCCAACTCCACATCTGCAAAGGTTGTTGAGAGTTTGCAGTTCTTCATAAGCAACTCTTCGATCCAGAGCTACATGCAGGACAGGGCTGCAGTAAACCAGACGCTGAGCATTTGGCAAAAGGTGCTAAATACGAACCTGCTCGTAGAGCACATCTTCAACCCAAGGTCGAGCATCAAGAATTTTACTTTATTGCCAGGACCTGCGATCATGCAGGGAAATGGTGCAGTGGCAACAATAAGCATGTATTATGTAGCTGAAAACGTTACCAGTGTGAAGGAGATAGCGCCGAGAAAGTTTGAATATACTTTCAATGATTCCTGCTTCAACTTTCAGCATACAGCAAGTGGCGAGGCCCTATTCCAAAACGCAACCCTGAACTTTTTCCTTCCTACAGGTGCTAAGGTGCTCATGCCCATTTATCCTTTGCCTGATTACCCTGTAGACAACTACGCCAACTCTACGCAGTTTTCTTGGTTTGAGGCCGAGCCCCTCAACAAGTTCCAATTCTCCTATGTGGTCGAAGAATCGCTGCAGCAAGAAGTCACAAGGTTCTTCTCTAATGTGTACTACAGGCACAGGCCGGCTGTGATTGCCTTCCTCATTATAGTAGTTGCAGGCATAGCGCTCGCAGTGTATAGAATTATGCATGGTAGATAACTTGCTACACAAGCACGAAGTAAATGTACTTAAAGCACTGATCTCTGCCAATGGCAGGCTTTCCTATGAAGAGCTTCTCAAAAAGTCAGGCCTAAGTAAAGACTCTTTAAATTGGGCGATAAACAGCTTGAAAGAGAAGGGAGCGGTGAAGGTAAAGGAGAGCAAGCAAGAGATAGTGCAGATAAGTGAAGAAGGCATGGCGTACGCTAAGCAAGGCTTGCCAGAAGAAAGGCTCATGCAGAGGCTTGAAAGCAGTGGCAGCTTGGCTTTGGGCGAGCTAAAAACAAAAGAGGACCAGCTTGGCTTGCAATGGCTTAAAGCCAAAGGCTTGGCAAAGCTAGAAAATGGCAGGCTTGTGCTGGCAAAGAGGGAGCCTATACAAGCAGGCGAGGCTCTTAGGCAATTGGCTAAAAATGCCGGTGCTTTTTCTGAGCTGAAGCAGAGCATGCCCGATGCAATAAAAGAGCTAGTATCAAGGCACCTTGTCAGCGTGTCTGAAAGAAGGGAAATAGAGATCGTTGAGCTGACAGAGCAAGGCAAGGCCATGGCTTCGCAGGGCTCTGCAGAGATAGTCCAGCTTACAAGCTCAATGCTCAAAGAGGGCTCATGGCGCGGCAAGACTTTTGCTCCATACAACCTCTCTGCAAAGGTGGAGCCGGCAAGCCCTGCTAGAGAGCATTTGCTCAGAAGAATAATAAACAGGATAAGGCTTGCCTATCTTGGTATGGGTTTTGAGGAGGTAGAAGGGCCCATAGTAGAGCCTGCATTCTGGGTTTTTGACTACCTTTTTGTGCCGCAGGACCATCCTGCAAGGGATGTGCAAGACACCTTCTTTGTGGAAAGCCCTAGCCATGCAGAGCTCGAAGAAAAGGAGCTTGCAAACCACATAGGCAGGGTTCATGAGCGCAGCTGGCACTTGAAGTGGCAGGAAGAGATAGCAAGCCAGGTTGTGCTTAGACCCCACACTACAAGCGTAAGCGGCAGGTTTATCTACAGGATAATGCACGACCTCAACAAGAACCCAAACGCTTATTCGTTGCCCATAAAGCTGTTCACAATCGGCAGGGTTTTCAGAAACGAGAATATAGACTACAAGCACCTGGCCGACTTCTATCAGACTGATGGCATAATAATAGGCAAGGACCTTACGCTTTCTGAGCTTTTTGACACATTGATAAAGCTTTACAAAGCCTTGGGCATAGAGGTTAAGTTCAAGCCTTCATACTTCCCGTTCGTAGAGCCTGGCGTGGAGGTGGATGCAAAGCTGGGAGACGAATGGCTGGAGATGGGAGGCGCAGGGGTAATAAGGAGAGAGGTTACAGGCAGCAGGCACAAGAACATAAGGGTGCTTGCATGGGGGCTCGGCATAGAAAGGATAGCGCTTGCTGAGAACAAGTCTATAGGCAGCATAGCGCATTTGTACAATCCAAGCCTCGGCTGGCTAAGAAAATACAGCTTAGGATGATACTATGCCTACATCCTCGCATTCAAGAAAATACCTGTATAGCCTTCTCGGCTATCAGCCTAGCGATGATGAGCTCTCAAAGCTTCTCGATTCATTGGGCATGACATTGGACAATGCAAGCAGGGAGAGCATAGAGGTAGAGTACCAGGCAAACAGGCCAGACCTCATAAGCACAGTAGGCCTTGCGAGGTCTATTCGCTACTTTACAGGCAAGAGGAGCTCTTTTGAATACAAGGTAGAGGAGCCTTTGCAGGGATTTGAGGTAAGCGTGGGCAGGCGCGTTGCCAAGATAAGGCCTTTTTTCGCTGCAATGGTTGTGAAAGGGCTTGAGCTAAGCAGCGATTCCCTGCTAGACCTTATCAACTTTACAGAGAAGCTTACCATCACCTATGGCAGGAACAGGAAGCGCGTTGCCATAGGCCTTCACGACCTTAGCAAAGTAGAGCCGCCTTTGACTTATGACGCTTTCCCTGACGAGGAGTATGACGCCCTGCGTAGCGGTAGGATGAGATACAGCGAGGTGCTGAAAAATACCAGCAAGGGCAAAGCCTATGCGCAGCTTTGCAATGTTGGCGATTACTATTGCGCGCTTAAGGACAAGAGAGGAACACTTAGCCTAATACCTGTCCTCAACTCGGAAAGGACTATGGTAACAGAAAAGACTGCTGACATGCTGGTAGACATAACCGGAACAAACAGCTTTGTTGTGGAAAAGACTGCGGACATAGTTGCTGCAAACATGATAGACATGGGAGCTAAGGTATACAAGGTAAGCATAAAAAAGAACGGCAGGCAATACACCACGCCAAGCATGTCAACGCTGGAGCTTTCGGTTCCTCTTTCAAGGTTCAGCTACGAGCTTGGAGTAAGGCTTGCATTCAACAACGTGATAAGCTTGGCAAACAAGATGGGCATTCAGGCCGCGCTTGTCGGAAGAAACATAAGGTTTACTGTGCCTGCCTACAGGGCTGACATAATAAACGACCAGGATATAGTGGAGGATATTGCAGTGGCATATGGCTACGATTATATCCAGCCAATTCCTGTTGTGAGCATAAGGCAGGGCGCTTTAAGCGAGAGGCAGAAAACAGCTGATGAGCTGAGGCATATGCTCAATGGGCTTGGCTTCTTCGAGACGATGAGCTCCTACCTTACAAACGAGGAAACAAACTATGCAAAGATGAGGCTAAAACCCGATTCAAAGCAGATAAGGCTTGCGAACGCCAAAGCCATTACCATTACGATGATGAGGACCTGGCTTTTGCCCTCTTTGCTCTTGAGCCTGTCCAAATCGCAGCACGACAAGCTGCCGCACAGGCTTTTTGAGCTTGACATGTGCTTCTACCTAGACTCCGGCAAGGTGAAAGAGGCTTACGACCTTGCAGGCATAGTTTCTGATTCATCAATAGATTTTAACGAGCTAAGCAGTGTGGTAAGCGCCATTGCAAGCTTTTTGGGGAAGAAGCTCGAGACAAAGCCCTTTGACCACGCATCGTTCATACCTGGAAGGTGTGCAAGCATATGGCTAGACGGCAAGCACGCAGGCTTCTACGGCGAGCTGCACCCAGAGGTTCTTGAGAATTTTGGCGTACAAGCCCCTGCCATGGCTTTCGAGCTCGAGCTTTTCTAGCTTTCTAGCGCAAGCCTGCAGCTTCTTCTTTGCTCAGCCCCATTGCCTCTAGCAAAGGCTCTGCAACATCTTTTGGCATTAGCTTCAGGAAAGGCAGAAATTCTGTCCTTAGCTTTCTAGAGCTTGCGTGCATGCGCTTTGAGAGCTTGGCAATTGCTGAGCTTGCAGCTAGCCTGCTTTCCTTTGTTTCGCTAAGCAGCTTTATCTGCTTGGGAAAGGAATAGCTTCTAAGCCTTGTCACATATCCGCTTGCAGATACGCTCACTCCTGCAGATGCAAGCACGCTTGCATATTTTCTCAGCGCATAATAGCTCAGCCTGCTTGCCTTGTTTTCATACATGCTTGCATGTGCAAGCAGCGCGTAGGCTTTGCTTGCATCATCTGCGCCATACCTGTTGGGTATGTTCTCGTCTATCCACTTGAGCAGCATCTCAAACTCTACGTCGCTGTTTTCAAATGCGGCGAGGGCCTTGCCAAAGCTTCTTGAGAGAAATATGGAATCCAGCACTTTGAATATTTCGTATTTCCTGTTTCTTATTCCCAAGGCTTCAAGCGAATTGCTTTTGCCGCTTATTGCAAACTCTAGGTCGTTTATTGCTCCGCGCATGTCGCCGTTGCTGCGCAGTGCAATTTCCCTGAGCACATCCATGCCAATGTTTGCGTGCTCCTTCTGCGCTATCTTGGTTATGTAGCCCAGCACCTCCTCTGTGCTCAATTGCTTGAACTCTACAGGCACCACCGCCTGTCTAAGGAATGAGATCTTTTGGCTCCAATAATCGTTTGCTATAAACATTATTGGCTGCTTGCTGCTCCTTACCATGCTGAGTATTGCGGCTTGGGCTCCCTTGTCGAACTTCTCTGACAGCTCGTCTATTTCATCGAACACTATGAGGTTTGTCTTTGCAAAAAGACCCCTTGACTGCGTAGCGGGAAGAAGCTTTCTGTTAAGCGTGTCTGCATCCCTGTAGTCGCTTGCTGCAAGAAGCAAAATGCCAAAGCCGTAGGTTGATGCAAGTGCTATTGCCGAGGTCGTCTTGCCCACTCCGCTTGGGCCATAGAGCATGATGGGCTTAGGAATCTTGCCTTGCAGTATTTCCTCTCCGAATCTTTTCAAAGCTTCAATCGCCTGCCTATTGCCGACTATGCTATTGAGCGAGGCAGGTGCGTATTTTTCGCAGAGCATGCAAACATCTAAGCAAAGTCTAAAAAATACTAAATTTAATATTTATACAAGTATTTAATTCTCTGCCTGTAGCTCCGATCGTCTAGTGGTCAAGGATAAAGCCCTCTCGAGGCTTAGACCCGGGTTCAAATCCCGGTCGGAGCATTATCTTTTTCTGTAGAGGAAATATGCCAATATGGCTGCAACGATTCCAGC
>JAGDXZ010000028.1 GCA_023270015.1 Microcaldota archaeon
ATGTGCTTTAGCAAGGCTTTGTTTTTCTGGCCAACCAGCACAAGCGGATTTTCCTTAACGTATTTTTCAGCGTTGTGCAAGAGTGGCGCGCTATCAGAATAAATAGTCAGCAGCACCTCTCCCTTCTTTACAGGGTCAAAAAGCTTTTTGTTGAGCAGGATTGCAGCGCTTTTATTTGTAGGCGCTCCAGCCAGCTTTGTAGCGGTGGCTATTCCTATATTGTCAAAGCCAAGCACAAAGCCATCTTCATTTGCAACAATCTCTGCAGTATGGTCGCCAAGCGCTATGTCTTCAGGCTTCACCTTTTCATTTCCTCCTTGCTCCGCTATTATCTCTCTAAGCTTTTTCTCGGCAAGGCCCCTATCAAGTATTGCCCTTGCAAGCTTCTTGCCGTTCTTCTTGCCGCCCATCTCAAGCAATATGCCTGCTATGCTAGTGGCCTTGTCTATCAAGTCCATGGCCTTTCTGCTTTTTCCCGTTATAGTTTCAAGGGCTTCTCTAGCTTCCGCAGCCGCACCAACAGCATAGCCTATAGGTTGGCTTCCAGCTGTTAGTGCTGCCTCTATCCTTATGCCCATTCTTGCGCCAAGTGCGGCAAAGTCCCTTACTAGCATTACCCCATCTGCTTCTGACTTCACCTTCATCTCCGCGCCTATGGGTATGTCAAGCACCATGTCAGTCGATCCGACTGCCTTTTTCTTCGACATTATCGAAGGAAGGAGGAGCGGGTCTATTGATAGAGGGTACTCTTCCCTTATGAATATGTCGTCTGCTGGTGCTAGATGCACAGCGCCTCCCCACACCAAGCAGCCATTCGTTTTTCTTACCACTCTCTCCACTTCACTTACTTCCAAGGTTACCGGCATGAGCACCTCAGCCCTGTCTGCAGTGCCTGCAGCAGAGGTTATTGCACGAGAAGAGGTTTTTGGGATTGTAAGGCCTGCCGCTGCAACAATGGGCACTACAAGCAAAGACGTTTTGTCGCCAGGCACTCCGCCTATTGAATGCTTGTCAAATATCCTCTTCTTGTCCAAGTGAAGCGTATCGCCGGTTTTTACCATAGCGTAGGAAAGGTTTGCAGCTTCTTCAAGGTCTAGCGGCATGTAGTGCAAGCTGGTTATGAAGGCCACAATCTCTTCCTTGTCGAGCCTTTTCTTCACTATATCCCTTATTACCTCGTATGCTGTTTTCGCATCAAGCCTTCTCCCTGCAAGCCTGTTTCTTATTGCCTGTATGGAGCTTGGCATAGGCTGCAAGGCGAGCTCTACCTCTTCTCCCTCTCGTATCTTTGTCTCATCCTCTATGTCCTTTGTAAGTCCTAATTCGCCTTCGTTTATGGCTGTGCTAAGGTTTACTATCGCTACCTCCTTTCCTCTTTTGCTTTTAAGCTCTACTCTGTCCCCGGCATGTATGCCAAGCCTGCTAGCGTCTTTTGGATTTAGCTGTATTACCATAGCTCCTGTTTCGACATTTAGAAGCCTCGCTTTCATACCACCACTTTATACAGGCTTTAGATAGCCCCAGTATTGCAGCGCCTCGTTAAGTTCTTTATGGCTTTTTGCGTATTCCTCAAGGTCGATGCCCTCTATGCTCGCCTCTATTGCCTGTCTCATTGCCTTTGCACCTGCATAAACTCCCTTAGGATGCCCGTCTATGCCTCCGCCCGCTTGTATCACAATCTCTTTGCCAAGAAGCTTTACAACATATGGCACAAGGCCTGGATGAAGCCCACCAGAAGATACTGGCACAACCGGTTTTATGTTGTACCATTCCTGCTTTAGCACGTCGCCCATCTCCTTTACCGATTTCTCCGTTATCTCGGTGTCTAAGTCCTCTACTTCTCTTCTGCTCGCTTCAAGCTTGCCCACTACCGTGCCTATGTGTATTTGGTCTACGCCTATAAGCCTCGCTAGCTTTGCTACTACTAGCATAGACATTCCATGCTTTGGATTTCTTGTAAATGCGGCATGGAATGCCCTGTGGGCATGGATTGCTAAACCTAAGTCTTCGCACTCCTCCCTTACAGTCTGCAAGGCCGCCCAGCCTGCTGTGAGAATGTCAACCATCACATACTCTCCGCCAAGCTCCTTCACAAGCCTAGCCCTTCTTATCATCTCATTCGTCTCAGCTGTTATGTTAGCAAGGTAGCTCTTCTTCTCGCCAGTCACTTTCTCAGCATAGTCCCTGTATTTGAACATGAGCCTCATGCGCCTGTCAAATGTGTTGAAGCTTTGGCTTGTCAAGTTCTCATCGTCCTTGAGCAGATCAACACCGCCAAGCCAAGCATTCTTTGCCACATTGGCATGCTCTTCAGTGGTCATGCCAACCTTGGGCTTTGGCACGTGTGCCAGCAAAGGCCTGCGCTCTTTCATTTTGAATATCTTGCCGAAAACGCCGTCTATTCCGAACTGCGGCCCCTTGAAGCTTCTCACGTATTTTTCTGGAAACTCTATGTCTTCAAGCCTGAGATTTTTAAGCGCCTTCATTCCAAATATGTTGCCTGCTACTGAGCTCATAAGCTGCGGTATGCTGCCAAGCTCAAACAAAGGCAGAGGGTATGCGACCTTTACCATATTGCCTTTTATAGAAAAGGCCCTTGCCCTTATCCTTCTTATGTGCTCCTTTAGAGTAGTGAGCTCGGCCCATGTGCCGTTGCTGCTTTCGCTCGCAACCCTTCCTATTGCTTCCTTTATGCTTATGCCTTTTGCAGGTTCCACTCTGAAAAGGCAGACCAGGTCATCTTTGCTAGGAGAATATTTCAGATCTACAAAATCCCTGTATGGGTCTTCCATTTAGTCACCAAATAGAAAAGGTTTTTCGCCTTTCAGCCTTTCAACTAGCGCAGCATATGGCATAACGCCCAACTCAGTGATCATGGCGCTTATGTAGTCTTGGCTCACGAAATCAAACACATTATTTACTATCTTTACCCCTCTTGGATGATTAGGCCATACCTCTGTGTCGCTTCTCTCCTCTATCTTCTCTACCTTCCCATACCTAGTGCTAGTGTCGAATTTCAGACTGTGGCAAGCTACGTAAACTGGTATGCCCATTTCAGTTGCAACCTTTGCAAAAAGCTGAGAACCTATCTTGTTTATTATGCCCCCATAAGCAGTTATTGCATCGCACCCTATCAGCATCATGTCAGCATCTCTCATTGCGGATGGCGCGGCAGAGTCAACGTAAAGTGTTACCTTTATGCCTGCCTTTGCAAGATTTGCAGCTGTAATTCTGCCTTGGTAATCTGGCCTTGTTTCCGTAGCATGTACTTCAAGCTTCTTGCCTTCAAGCTTCGCCTTCTTCAGTATTGCTTCAACAGTCGACGAGTGGCAATGCGTATATACCAGGCTTTCTTTGCCAATAAGCCTTGAACCGAACGTTGCAATCTTCTGCAATTCTTCATCAATCTCCTTTTTCAGCTCTTCCGGATCTTTGCCACTATTGAGATATTTTAGTGCATTCCTAAGCATGGGTTCTGTCGGCCTAAGCGAGACAAGCACTTTGGTCGCTTTCTTCTTATCCTTTGCTATAGCCCACGCGTCTATTGCGGCCTTTGCAACGTTCTCTGCCCCTTGAATCTTCAAGGTTTTTATGTCCTCAACAATTTGTCCAAACTTCATTGCTGATACTTCTCTGTTAAAGTTAAAATAAGTTTGCAAGCTGTGCTTGCTTAGTTAGGTTTTATAATTTCTCTCTGCGCTTAGCTATTGTGGCAGAAAAGATGAAAGAGATTTCTTATGAGGCGCTCAAACACGCCTTGCGTGTAGAGTACCAAGAACATGCAACTTTCAGGATTGTCGAACAAACAAAAAGTATTGCCAGCAGTGTGCTATACAATCAAGTAAAAGAACTTGCAGACCTAGCCTGCCCTACAGAATTAACAAGCCATGTTATAGTGTGGAGATACTTTTTCTTTCCTTTGAAATTTGAAGGCAAGCCGGCATATATGCCACTTACCATAGCAAAGCTGCACAATGCGAACGAAGCGACAGAAAGCTATCTGCTTGTGTTTTCTTCTTCAGATGCCCTGTCAGATGTGCAGGTTGTTGAAGGCACTGCTCCTTTTGATACACTCTTTTCCTTTGTGATATCATCAGCAAAAGAAGTTTTATTAAAGAAAGAAAATATGAAAGCCGAAAAGATGGTTCCGTATCATTTTAGGACTGGCAAGATAAAGGGCAAATACCTGCTTGATCCTTCACAGCTTATTTCCGAAGAGGAAGCGGAAGAAATAAGGAAAGAATATAGAGAGCATTTGAAGAGCACGAAGGAGTTGTCAAATGCACATAAGTTCGTATCGCTTAATCAGTACTTGTATGCTGCTTCGGTAGCAATAAAGGCAGTATTTCCAGAATATGCCGACCTATCTCCTCTGCAGACGTATAGAAAGACGGCTGATTTTAGGGATGGTTATATGCTTTCAATAAGCGATCCGGACAGTGTAGAGGAATTTAAGAAATGGTATGAAAGCGGAATCTGGCAGGGGTCGCATCCGTTTGAAATTATCGCAGGTTACAGCACTGAAGGCATACTTCTTTATCCTCCCAAAGAAGGGGGTTACTTTATTTTGAAGGCTGGTAGCTCGTTATACTACCCTCAGTATGTTAAGGCTTTGCGCGCAATGATACAAGCAAAAATACCTGTGAAGGCTGATATCGACACTGTTTTAAGGTTCCTTACAGGTAATAGCTGCTTTGCGGTAAATGCGCCGAAGAAGGAATGTGAAGATTATGTCTTTTATTACGACATTCCAGAAGAAAAACTGAAGTATGTTAAATGGGACAAGTTAGAAGCAGTAAAGCCAAAGGCCCAAAGCAACTGTTTAGCTTCGATGAAAAGGGGTTAAAAGGCTATCTTGTAGCCTCGTAGATTTCAGCTGCCCCTCTCAGTAGGAAGAAGGTTATTAGATATGCTACAAGCACATACCCTATTACTGCCGGCCAGTTGAGTATGTAGACCAGTGCAAGATACGAGAAAACAACAGCCTTCGATACGCCTATTGCGCCTCTGGCAAGATGCGAGTATGCAATCTTTCCAAACTTTGTTTGCATGTTGTGGAAATTCTTCTTGCTTGCTGCAGTAAACGCGTCTGATATAGCGTTTCTTATGAAGACTATGAAAAGTATGAAAAGCGGCACCACATGCAAATAGGTAAATACAACCCAGAACGTATACTCTGTAATTCTGTCGCCCGCTATGTCCAAAGCAGAGCCGTACTTAGGCAGCCTTTCGACATCCTCATGCGAGTACACATGCCTGCCGCTAGCCTCTACCTTAAGATAGTGCAAAATGTTAGTTTTCTTGCCAAGTGCGAAATAGCCATCAAGCTCGTCCATGAAAAATGCAATAAGGATGAGCGCAACAGTGGCCCAGGCATTAAATCTAAGATAGATAAGGTAGCCTATTACAAATACGAGCAACACACGCACTGCCGTTATTATGTCAGCCGCTCTCACGCCTTCGCCTTGCTATGAGTGAGCACTTAGTATTAGTATTTGGTACAAAAAGTTTAAGATTTATAAGGGTTTGATAAAATAAAACTTACTTGGATGATTTTTTGGAGGACCCTATCAAGATAGAGGAGGATGTGCTAAAATACTGGAAAGAAAAACAAATAATGGAAAAGGCGAGGGGCAAAAACAGAGGCAAAAAGCCTTTTTATTTTCTTGATGGGCCGCCGTTTGTAAGTGGCGATCTGCACCCTGGCCAGATGTGGGTAAAAAGCATGAAGGATGTTTTGCTTAGATACAGGCGTTTCAGAGGCTATGATGTATATGACCGTGCTGGCTATGATGTGCATGGCTTGCCGATAGAGCTTAGGGCTGAGAACAGTCTTGGTATTAAATCAAAGAAAGAAATAGAGACGAAGATTGGAATAGAGAAGTTTATACAAAGTTGCAAGGAGTATGTCGAATCCTACATTGGGCGAATGGACGCTGATTATGAAAGATTTGGCATTTCTTTGGATTTTTCGAATCCCTATTTGCCTTACAAAAACAACTACATAGAAACAGAATGGGAGCTTTTCAAGAAGATGTACGACAAAGGACTTGTGTATAAGCAGAAGAAGGTTGTGCCATATTGCACGAGATGTGGCACTGTGCTTTCTCAGGGCAGCATGGAGGTCGTTTATCATGACGACCCAGACCCTTCGATTTTTGTGGCATTTAAGGTTCTTAAATCGGAGAAAATAAAATTTGACGGCGAGCTTTACCTGCTTGTATGGACTACGACTCCTTGGACTCTGCCTGCCAACATAGCAATTGCTGTAAATCCGGAGGCCAAGTATGTGATTGCCAAGTTTGGAGATAGGCATTATGTCCTTTCCAGCGAGAGACTAGACGCGGTAACTGCGGTGCTTGGGGAGAGCGCAACTATCGAAGCTGAGTTCTATGGCAGCGAGCTGGTAGGAACCACATACGAAGGCATACTCCAAGATAAGGTTCCTATGCAAAAGGCCTATGCAAAATACCACAAGGTGGTTGAGGCAAAGGAGGTTGTGAGTACAGAAGAAGGCACTGGCTTGGTCCACATAGCACCGGGGCATGGGCTCGATGACTATCTTATTGGTGTTAAAAACAAGCTTCCTGTATTCTCGCCTGTTGACAGGGACGGCTTCTATACAGAGGAAGCTGGCGCTTACAAAGGCCTAAAAGTGCCTGAAGAGGCAAACGCAAGGATTATTGAAGACCTGAAAAGCTCAAGAGCGCTTGTAAGCGAAGGCACGCTTACGCACAGCTATCCACACTGCTGGAGATGCGACACCAAGCTGATTTACATCGCCACTGATCAGTGGTTTGTTAACATACAAAAGGCAAAGAAAAGGCTTGTTGCGGAAAACAGGAAGGTAACTTGGCATCCACCAGTGGCACAGCAATGGCAAGAAGATCTTCTTGCAAGTTCTCCTGATTGGGTTATTTCAAGGCAGAGATATTGGGGAGTGCCGATACCTATATGGGAATCAGACGATGGCGAGAGAATCGTAGTAGGCTCGCTGGCTGAGCTAAAGGAATATGCTAAAGATAAAGGGGCTGTCGATAAGTTGACAGATTTGCACAGGCCTTACATAGATTCTATTGTGCTTGTACGCAATGGTAAAGAGTTTCTGAGAATTAAAGATGTTTTCGATGTTTGGTTCGATTCAGCAATAGCGTTCAGAGCCAGCCTTACAAGTGAGCAGTTTGAGAAGCTGTTTCCTGTCGATTTTGTGCTTGAAGCAATAGAGCAACTGCGTGGATGGTTTGCATACCAGCTAAAGGTCGGTGTCCTTGTGTTCAACAGGCGGCCTTTTGAGCACGTGGTCATGCACGGCATGCTTCTCGGGGAGGACGGCAGAGAAATGCACAAGCACCTTGGCAATTATGTGCCTCTTCAAGAAATTCTAAAGCAGACCACCGCCGACTCTTTTAGGCTGTGGTGCGTATCACACAAGCCTCAGGAATCCGACCTTGTGTTTAGAATGAAAGACATACAAGATGCCAACAAGATAGTAATACTTCTTTACAACATAGAAAATTTGGTAAAGGAGCTTTCGGCGCTGACAGGTTATGACCTAAGCAATGTTAAAGCGCCCAAGCCAGAGGACTATGAGGACAAATGGATACTTTCAAGGCTCCATTCTGCAATTGAATCAGTAACTTCTTCGCTCGACAACTACAACATCGCCGATGCAGCTATTTTGCTAAGAAACTTCCTTGTTGAAGATTTTAGCAGGCTTTATCTCAAGCTTGCGAAAAAAGACTCCGCTATTGGCAAGGTCAAAGCCAAAAAGAAGCTAAGGATAATAAACCACGTCCTTTACAACCTGCTCTTGCTTCTTTCTCCTTTCATTCCTTTCTCTACTGAGAAGGTCTACATTGACCTATACAACTTCAAGGAGAGCATATCGCTTGAAGACTGGCCTAGGGCTAAGAAATCCCTTATCGACAAGGATGTCGAGGAGGCGTTCGAGATAGGCAAAAAGGCAGTTACAGCTTTGCTTGGCGCTAGGGCCAAAGCAGGGATAAAGCTCAGGCAGCCTCTCGAAAAGGCAACGATAGAGGTAAAAGACGATAGAGTGCTAGAGGTGCTTGAAAGGCTTGCGGACATAATAGGAGAGCTTACCAACATAGAGAGCATATCTGTGAAAAAGGTTGCCGAGCTTGGAAGCAAGAAGGTCGTGCCCATATTCAGCAAGATAGGACCTAAGTTCAAAGAAAATGCGCAGGCAGTTGCAAATGCGCTCAAGGCTACAGATGCCGACAAGCTGGAGTCAGAGATAGCGCAGCACGGCTATTTTGAGCTTCATACAGAGAAGGGAGCGTTTAACATAGAGCCTGGCGATTACTCAATAATGCAAGAAGCAGTGCAGCAAGACGCAGAACAGTTCCAGTACGGCTTAGTGAGAGTGGACAGGAACATAAGTGAAAGGCTTAAGCTGGAAACGCTTATTAGGGAAATAGAGAGAAGGATACAGCTTTCAAGGAAGAAGCACCAGCTCAAGAAAGTAGACAAGATACTGGTCTTTTATGAGGCTGAGCCCAGGCTTTCAGCGATAATTAAAGAGAACAAGTCAAGGATAATGGCTGACGTGAGGGCAAAAGAAATCAAAGAAGGCCTGCAGGCAGACTTGCAGCACGAACTCTACAACATAGACGGCGCGGCGATAAAGATTCAGATAAAGAAGCTAGACTAGGCTCACTGTAATAAGTGCAGCGTCGCTTTCCTTCGCGCTCTTGAAAAGCTTCCTCTTGTTTATGTCGCTCCAGCAGTCCTTGCAGATTACTAGCCTTATGGACTTGGTTACCCTTCTTGAGCTTTTTACGCACTCAGTTCCTATCTTCCTTCCGCAGAAGTTGCAGACCTCATATTTGTAAATCTCCCTGTTGCATCTTTCGCAAAGCATGAAATCACAAATTCTTTGTTGTGAAAAATATAAAAACGTTTATTATGCATCATGCATGCATGCTTATGCTTCGTTTTCTATTTCCTGCGTGCTGAGAGGGCTTCTAGCAACTTGATCGTATTTCTAACAACGCTTTTATTTTCTAGCTCCGCTGACGGTAATGCCACATAGGCAGGGTTGTAGGCATTATTATCTATTTTGGAGGCATAACCGCTCTTGCAAAGACCTTCTGCAAGCTCGCGGAGCCCTTGCCCAGTCGGTATAATATCCTTTCCTCCAAAGGCAATCCAGCAAAGCCTTTGAATTTCAGCCAGCGTTGCTGGCGTTTTGTTGTTGTCGTTGATATATTTGATAATGCTCCATATTACCTGTCTTTCTCTTTCCTCCTTGCTCTCTTTTTGTCCTTCTTCCATCAATCTTATAACAACCGAAGGCTTAAAAACAGTTTCTGACATTAGGCGAAATCAATAAGTAGGTGCTTGTGCTAAACTGTCATTGTGGCAAAAATACTAATCGAGACCTACGGCTGCACGCTCAACCAGGCAGATAGCGAGGTAATGGCTAGCCTGCTCTCTTCCAGCGGCCACGAGGTCAGCACAGAGCCTAGCCATGCCTATTCCTATGACATAGTCGTACTGAATACTTGCACTGTAAAAACGCCTACAGAGCAGAAAATACTTGACAGGGTTAAGAAGCTTTCCAAGATGGGTGCAAGGCTTATCGTAGCCGGCTGTCTGGCAACAGCAAGCCCAGAAAAGATACTGGCACTAGCCCCAGAAGCAAGCATTGTGAGCCTACAGAACATAGACTTGATAGACGAGGCGGTTTCTGCAGTGATAAACGGCAAAAGCGTGCGGATTGACGAGAGGCGAAGGCTTGATAAGCTACAATTCTTCCAGCCGAACGGCTCTGTCATTGCAAAAATTCCTATAGGCGAAGGCTGCCTTGGAAATTGCACATTTTGTGAGACAAAATTCGCCCGCGGACCTTTGAACAGCTTCTCCCCAGAGCTTGTCTTGCGTGCAGTAAAGCTGAGCATCGAAAAGGGTGCCAAGGAAATCGAGCTTACCTCTCAAGATACAGGCGCATATGGCGTTGACCGAAAGACAGACTTGGTAAATCTTTTAGAGAGTATAGTTCAGCTCGACGGGGATTTCAAGCTAAGGCTCGGTATGCTCAACCCGGAGCATCTTGCCAGGCTTATTGATGGGCTTGTTGAGGTTTATAGAAGCGACAAGATGTACAAATTCATCCATATCCCAGTGCAGTCTGGAAGCGACAGCGTGCTAAAGGCTATGCGCCGCAACTACACAGTAGACGAGTTCATTGCATATGTCAAGGAACTTAGGAGCAAGATAAAGGGCATTAGCATAGAAACTGACATTATAGTGGGCTTCCCTACAGAGACCAGGTCTGATTTCGAGAAGACCCTCGAATTGCTGAACGAAGCCAGGCCAGAAGTAACGAATGTCTCAAAGTTCGGTGCAAGGCCGCATGCCGAGGCTTCTAAGCTTAAGCAGCTTGACAACATGGAGATAAAAGAAAGAAGCGTTGAGGCAAGCAGGTTGGTGAGAAGCATACAGTATGAGTCAAGAAGAAAGCATGTGGGAGAATTGCAGGAAGTGCTCATAACAGAGCAAAATCCTGGCTCTTCTGTAGGCAGGAACAGCTCTTATCTTTCTGTCGCTTTTCCAGGCAAGAAGCTTGGCCTGGGAAGCAGGGCAATGGCAAGAATAACAGGCAATACCTATTCTACGCTGCTTGCTGAGCTTGCATGATTGCGTAGCGTCTACTTTTTAAATATCTTATTCCAATGTTTAAGCATGTATTCTCCAGAGATAGAGAAGCTTCTAGCAAAGCAGCACATACAGGTCGGCGACAGGATAAGGATTACAAAAGGCAAGGAGGTGTTTGAAGGCATACTCATGCCTAGGCCGGAGCTCGGCGACAGGTCTGTTTTTGTCATAAAGCTGGATAACGGCTACAATATAGGAATAAGGTACTCTCCCAGCGTGCAGGTAAAGAAGCTAAGCTCGCACAGGGCTTCATTCGAATTCCCTAAGCTGCGCGTTGAGAAAAAGCCTTCTCTTCCAAGCATAGCCTTGATTGCTACGGGCGGTACCATAGGAAGCAGGGTAGACTACCTTACAGGCGGCGTGTATATGCTTGTAAAGCCTGAAGAGCTCCTTTATGAAGTGCCTGAAATTGCAGAGATTGCAAACCTGAGAATAGAGAACCCCATGAACATTGCAAGCGAGGATATGACTTACGTGGAGTGGCAGAAGATAGCCAAGGCAGTTGCAGACGCATTCAAAAAAGGAGCTCGCGGCGTTGTGGTGACGCACGGCACAGATACCATGCATTACTCCTCTGCGGCTCTGAGCTTTATGCTTCAAAATCTTCCTGGGCCTGTAGTGCTAACAGGTGCCCAAAGGAGCAGCGACAGAGGCTCTAGCGACGCATTCATGAACCTTGTATGCTCGTCTATCTTGGCTGCAAAGTCAGATATAGCAGAAGTTGGCATATGCATGCATGCTACAAGCAGCGACAACTTCTGCCATTTCATCAGGGGAACAAAGGCTAGAAAGATGCATACTTCAAGAAGAGACGCCTTTAGGCCCGTGAACAACTTGCCAATAGCAAAGGTAAGCCCAGAAGGCAGCATAGAATACCTTTCCCCTTATGCCAAGCCTTCTGGCAAAGAGCTAGAACTCAAGACCGGCTATGAGCCTCGTGTAGCTCTGGTGAAGTTTTATCCCAATTCAGACCCGGATATTGTGGACTATTATGTAAGCAAAGGCTACAAAGGATTGATAATAGAGGGCACAGGCCTCGGCCACGTTGCTGTGAAGCCAAGCGACGACAGGCTTTCATGGATTCCACACATAAAGCATGCAGTTGATTCTGGGCTGGTTGTTGGCGTTACCTCTCAATGCCTATATGGCAGAACAAACTCAAACGTCTACAGGAACCTTAGGCTACTTACCCAGGCCGGTGCTATACATTGCGAAGACATGCTGCCAGAGGTTGCACTTGTCAAGCTAGGCTTTCTGCTCGGCAACTACAAGAAAGAAGAGGCAGAAGCAATGCTCAGCAAAAACCTCGTAGGGGAGATATCTGCAAGGAGCGAGTACGACTGGTTTATGGTGTAAGCATGCAAGATGAGCATTATTACAAGCAGCTTGGATTCAAATGTGGGCTAGAAATACACCAGCGTTTGGATACAGCTGAGAAGCTTTTCTGCTCGTGCTCGCCGAGGCTAGAAGAGGAGCCCATGCTTGGAAATGTTGAAAGAAGGCAGAGGGCGGTAGCTGGAGAGCTTGGGAAAGTGGATTGGGCAACGCAGTTTGAGGGAAGCAAGGGCAGGAAGTTTGTTTACCAAGTATACCGCAGTACTGTTTGCCTTGTAGACATAGATGAGGAGCCTCCACACGACTTGAACAATGAAGCTTTGGACATTGCACTCAAGATAGCTGCAAACCTTCATGCGCATGTGCCTGACGAGCTTGAAGTAATGAGAAAGGTTGTCATAGATGGCAGTGATCCAAGTGCTTTCCAAAGGACTCTGCTTGTAGGCTATGACGGCTATATCGAAGTGAACGGCAAGCGAATAAGCATACCTTCTATTTTCCTAGAGGAAGAGTCAAGCGGTATTGTAAGCAGCGATTCGGAAAAGGTGGTTTACGATGTTAGAAGGCTTGGCATACCGCTAATAGAGATAGACACTGCTCCAGAAATATCTTCGCCTGAGGAGGCAAAGGAGGCTGCACAGGCAATAGGGCTTCTTCTCAGACTTGTGGGCAAGGTGCAAAGGGGGATAGGCACTATAAGGCAGGATGTGAATGTGTCTATAGCCAAAGGAGCGAGGGTGGAGATAAAAGGCTTCCAGGATTTAGACACAATGCCTGAAATAATAGAAAGCGAGATAGATAGGCAGCTTAATCTACTTAAGATAAGGGACTCTTTGCAAGAAAGGAAGGCAGAAGTGGGCAAGCCTGTTGATCTTACAAGCATTCTGAAAAGCACAGCGGTAAGGCTTATAAAAAACAGCGTAGATGCTGGAGGCATAGTGCTAGGAGCAAGGCTAAAAGGCTTCAAAGGCTTGCTTGGATTTGAGATAAACAAAAACAGAAGGCTTGGCACAGAAATAAGCGAGTATGCAAAGCTTGCAGGCATAGGCGGCATAATCCATAGCGACGAGGATTTGGCTCATTACGGATTTAGCAAGGAGGAGATTGACCAGGTGGCAAAGGCACTCGGAGTTAAAGAGAACGACGCATTTATTCTGATCTCAGGGCCTAGGGAGCAATGCACGCTTGCAATGAAGTTTGCGCTTGAGCGGGCTTCCCGTGCAATCTATGAGGTTCCGAAAGAAACTAGGGCTGCAGATACAAAGAATCTTGTTACAAAATTCTTGAGGCCGCTGCCTGGCGGCTCACGAATGTACCCCGAGACTGACATAAGGCCTATAGCCGTAGACAGGAAGAAGTTTGGAGAATACGAAAAAGGCGTTGTGAGCATAGCGAAAGTAAGGAGCGAGCTTCTCAAGGAAATAGAGAATCCCGACCTTGCTGAGCAAATGCTGTGGTCTCCTCTGCTTAGCCTCTACAACGAAATAGTGGGCAAGACGGGCGTACCTGGCTATGTAGTAGCGCCCATACTGCTTGAAAAACTTACAGAGCTGAGGAGGCAAGGAATAGACGTCGACTCTATACCTAACGAAGCTATGCTTGCTGTTTTTGAGGAGTACAAGGCCAACGCAGTGACAAAGACAGGCATCGAGGAGCTGTTAAAGCACAAACCAAAGAGCAGGGCAGATGTGCAGAGGCTTATTAGAGAGCTTGGCTTGGAAAGAATAACGGGCAAGAGGCTGGAAGCCTTGCTCAAGGAGTTTGAAGGCAAAAGCAAGGAGGAAATGCTTAGAGAGATCATGTCAAAGTATAGGCTCAACGTAGATGGGAATGAGTTAAAGGCCTTGCTTTCAATAAAGGAATAGCTTTGCTATTTCTGTTCCTAATTTCTATTTTTATTTTCTGCTTTTCGCCTTTATGCTGCTTATTTCATTGAGCAGTTCCTTTTCGTCATCGCTGAGAAGGTATGCAAATTTTGTCTTCAGAAGCCTTTCTTCATCATCGTTGATGAATGTATACAGGGTCTCGCCCTCTTTTACCTGCCTGCCAAATGTGACTTCGTCCATGGATATTGCTACATCCTTTCCTGCCTGCGCCTCTTCAAGCCTTATTCCATTTTCCTGTATTTCCTTGACCCTTCCTACAACATCTCCTTTGGAATTCATGGCCAGAGCGCTTGGCACAAGCCTGCCCGCTACCACCTCAATGCCAAAGATTGCGGGCTTTGACATTCTGAACATCGCATTTGGCAACACTACAAACTTTGCTGGAAGCGTTACCATTTTCAGTGCCATCTTCTTCTCTTCTTCCCTTGCCCGCTTAAGCCAATCCTGGTAGGCATCCAATACCTCGTATATTATATTGCTGCTGATTATGTCCACCTTTGTTGCCTCGCTTTCCTCCTTTGCTTCTTGGTTTATGGGAACGTTAAAGGCAAGCACTACAGCGCTATATGGGTCTATGGCCCTCATTGCGTAAGCATCGAGAACATCTTTTTTTGTAACCTCTCCAATGCCCTTCTTGCTTATGCTTATGCCTGCGCTTTTCAAAAGCCTAGACAGGGCTTCAAGACTGCCTAGGGTATCTGCTTTCAGCACTATTCCGCTTTTATCTGCTTGGAATACTTCGTTAAGCTCCTGGCTTAGCTCTAGCTGATAATTCTTCACCTTTGTGGACATTACCAAAGATCCTGGCAGTGCCTCTTCAAGCCCCGGAGCGCTTATCTTGATGCCGGCTGCCGCGCTTACAGTGTTTGTGGAATAGAACTTGCTCAGCGACTCCCTGATTTCTTGCAGGGGCTTTGGCCTTAGCAAGGCCTTTATTTTTGTAGTCTTCACGCCGTCAAGAGTTGCAAAGGCAATGGTGTCGCCCACGCTTAGCGTGCCGTTGTAGAGAATAACGTCTATTGTTGTTCCCAATCCAGTTTCTTCCTTCTTTTCTATTATGCTTCCTATTCCTGGCCCGCTTTCCTCTATGGTGAGCCTCGCTTCAAGGAATCTTTGCGCAAGCCCGGAAACAAACACAATAAGCTCAGCAAGGCCCTCCCCAGTTTTAGCGCTTAGCGGCACGATTACTACTTCCTTTTTGAAGTCCTTAACTCTGTCAAATCTTTCGCTACTGAAGCCTAGCTCGCTTAGTTTGCCTATTAGCTCGTAGACTTTTGACTCTAGCTCGTTCACAACATGCTCGGGCTGCTGCTTTAATGCCTCAAGGAAGCTGTATGTCTGCACGCTCCTCCATCCAGTAATAAGGTCTATCTTATTAGCTGCCACTACGAATGGGGTCTTGTACTCTTTGAGTATGTCTATTGCTTCATATGTTTGAGGCTCGAACCCTTTCGATATGTCTACAACCAAGATTGCCAAATCAGCAACAGCTCCGCCTCTCCTCCTGAGGTTTGTAAAAGCTTCATGGCCTGGTGTGTCTATGAACAATAAACCTGGTATCTTAAGCTTTCCTCCAAAAGCCTTTAGCAACGGTCCTGCAATTTTTTCAATGACATCTATCGGCACCTCGCTCGCTCCTATGTGCTGCGTTATGCCGCCTGCTTCTTTGCTTGCTATGGCCGTGCTCCTTATCTTGTCTAACAAGGTTGTCTTGCCGTGGTCCACATGGCCCATAACGCAAATAATAGGCTGCCTTATCATCTGCTTACCCTTTATCTTTACCTTTTGTCACCGCTTCCTGAAATTGTTCCTCTCTCTTTTCTATTCTTAAGCTTTTCAAGATTGTATTTTGCAACTTCTTCCATGTCTATTCCCATTTCTGTAGCCAGCTGAGACAAATACCAAAGCACATCGCCAAGTTCCGAGGTTATGTCCTCTTTGCTTATTTGTGCTTTGTCTCTGGCAATCTTTTTTATTTTGTTAAGCAGCTCGCCTACTTCACCAGCAAGGCCTATGGCTGTGTAGTATACTCCTCCTTCGAGTGTTTTTGGATAAATCGCGGTCTCAGATGCTTTTGCCTGATAATTAGCAAACTCCAAAGAATCACCAATAGCTTATCGATATTCAAACATATAAATCCAACGATTTCCTTGCCAAGCATGGCTGAGAATATTTATAAACTTTCAAAGCAATAGGGCTATGATTCTATGATGGAAAGGACTTTGGTATTGGTAAAGCCCGATGGCGTATACCGGGGCCTTGTAGGCAAAATAATAACTGCGTTTGAAGATGCAGGATTGAAGATAGTAGGGCTGAAGCTTGTAATGCCTGCAAAGGAGTTTGCGGCACAGCATTATCCTGCAGACCAAAGCTGGTATCAGTCGCTTTGGGAAAAGACGAAGAAGGCGGCTGAGGAGAAAGGTGAGCCTTTTACAGAAACTCCAGAGCAGGTGGGAGAGCGCGTAAGAGGCTTTCTTGTCGACTACTTGGCCAATAAGCCGGTAGTCGCGATGGTTGTTGAAGGAAACAACGCAATAGACAATGTGAGAAAGATTGTTGGTGCAACATCGCCGTCAAAGGCGGATCCATCATCAATAAGGGGCAAATACGCTACAGACTCTTATGACCTTGCCGACTCGCAGCACAGGGCTGTGAGAAACCTTGTTCATGCTTCTGACAGCAAGGAGACTGCGCAAAGGGAAATTTCGCTGTGGTTCAAAGAAGGCGAGCTGATAAGCTACAAGCGTTCAGATGAGGAGGCGATGTTTGGCTAAGTCAAACACCTAGCTGTTTTCTATATTCTTCGCTTATCATTTCAGCACTCCAAGCAGGCTCCCATACTAGCTCTATATTTACCTTTCCCACATTTGGCAGTTTTTCAAGCCTCAGCTGCACATCAGCGAGTATTATGCTTATAATAGGGCACATAGGCGAGGTCATGGTCATGGTTACAGTGACATTGTTTTGGTCGTCTATTTTTATGCCATATACTAAGCCTAGATCAACTACGTTTACACCTACCTCAGGATCTACGGCTTGTTTGAGCGCTTCAACAACCTGCTTCACTGTAAGCTTTTCCATTTTACCCACAGAGTGGAGATGTTATCCAATTGCAGTTGATATTAGAAGAGCACCTGTTTCCTCCAAAGTCCTGGCTTGCCGATGAGGCATTTTCAGCGATTCCATAGCATTCTATGCCTGCAATTGAGCCGTTGAACAAGTTGTTTTTAAGCTGAAGAGATGTGGCGTTAAAGAACTGCGCCGCATACTGCGTTGCGTGGACCGTGTTGTTATAGATCTGTAGATTTGAACCGCGTCTAACTGTCATTCCATTTTCCACGAACATAAGATTGTTCTTTATGCTTGTGAAATTGGAGTTATAGGCATAAATGCCTGTAGTCGAGTTGAATATGCTGTTATTATAGAGCCTGCTGTAGCCTGCTCCGTAAAGCGAGATAGCATAGTCACTATCTGCTATGGTGTTGTTGATTATTTCAGTGTTAGGCCCTTTTGCTATTACTGCTTGTGTGAAATTCTCTAGGTAGCAATTCTCCAAAGTTACATGGCTGGAATTAGAGACCTGTACAAACACACCACCTTTGTTTGCTAGCACTGTGTGGCCGTTGCAGTTTATTACTGTGTTGTTTGCAGTTGAAGAGTTTGTATTGTATATGTTGTAGCATGTTGCCCCTGAGTTATAGAGCATGTCCGTACTTAATGAGATTTGTGAGGCTGAGCTTATTGCTTGGCAAGGCGGGTTTACAGGCACTAGTGGCTCAACCACAAGCCATCTACAAATGTTCTTTGTCACCCCTGTGTTGGCTCCTGTAGAGTCTGCAAATAGACCGCTGGAAGAAGGAGAGCAGTAGTAGTCAAAGAGTCGATTGGTAGAGGCTGTATTGTTTGCAACGCTGTTGTTTCTGAAGTTTACAAATACAAACCCGTCTGCAGGATTTCTCTTGGAATAATCAAACCTAATGTTCGATTGTGTTGTATTGATAAATACAAACCCTGATGCATTGTCCAGCCCATTTTGAGCAGAATCTGAAAATACGTTTACATTCTTTGCATTTTTCAAATAAAATCCGGCTACAGTGTAAATATAAGCAACATCACTGCCTATGGTGGCGTTGGCAACATTGCTAGCATAAATTCCTATCTGTGTTGAATTTGCAATCAGGTTTTGAACATTAAGCCCTCTTACGCCTTTAGCCTTGAATCCGTTTTCAAAATTGACTACTTTGCAATTCTCCAATGTTACATTCGTGGCGTTTATTGCGAGTATGCCATATCCAAAGCCTTTGCCTGTTATTGTGTGATTGTTGCAATTGAGCAATATGTTACCGTTTGTTATTGTAAAGCAGGTGTTGTTTGATATCAGGTTGCTTTGCAAGGAATAATTGCCGCTATGCGATATTGTCATGCACTGCGAAATAGGATATTTGGCGAGTTGAGGAAGCACATAGCTCCTGCAGTTTGCCCATATGCAATCAGAGACGCCGCATCTTGTAGTTTGAAAGAGGTTTGTGGTGCTGTTGTAGGTCGTTGGGGAGCAGTAGACATCAATCTTGAAATTGTTAGTTATATTGCTGTTGCTGAACAGGTTAGCGCTGCCAGAGGTGAAGTATATGCCATATGTATTATTATAGACCCTTACGTTAGCTGTAGTCACGCCAGAAGTGGCATTGTATACTATGCCTCTTTGGGAATTGTTTATGCTTATTTTACTTAGCGTGCCGCCGGTTACGTTATCGAGCTCTATGCCCGTTGTGACATTGGTTATGCTTATTCCGCTCGCTTTAGGATAAATTAGGTTTGAAAGCCTTATTCCATAGCTCAAGTTTGCAAGCCTGCAGTTGGTAATGCTGACGTTGAATTCATGGTTTGCAACGATGCCCGAGCCAACGCCGGAGATGGTATGATTATTGCAATCTAGAGTTATAGAGCCTCCTTTTATTGTAATGCAAGAGATCGTTTTTGTAAGAGGGTTGGAAATATTCAGAATCTTTGCCAAGTTTATGTCCTTGCTAAGAACATAGGTGCCTGCATATACCAACTCCCCACACGAGCTTATGTTTCCAGGCATTAGCTTCAACGAAGTGAAGTTGATAGGCACATTTGTCTTTTTACAAGTAGCAAATTCGCAATAGAAATTAGTATTACAAGAAGTGTTGGCAAATTTGTTTTCGCCAAGCGCCCCTACACTTGCATTGCACAATATATCAGCAGGGTTGTTTTCAAAGTGAGAATACTGGATGGTATTATTTGTAGAGTTTATTACAAGGCCATAATAAATGTTAAAGTTCGAGGCAACGTTGCTTATCTTGTTTCCTCCGCCTCCCAGTATGTATATTCCGCCTTCTTTGCTGGCACTTTTAGATGCTGATGAATTTTCAAGTATATTGTCATAGGAGTCAAACATAAAGAAATTTGACATTGTATTGTTTGTTGCGTTCACTTTTGTGATAATAGAATTGTCAACGCTATCAAAGTAAATTCCATAGGAGAAGCCACTGATCCCAAGATTTGAGACAGTTACATTGCTAACTCCTTTTGCCTCTATTCCATAAGAATATGGCGGGACTATGGCGTAAGGTCCCGAGCCGTGTATTAGATTCCCATTGCCATCGAGCTTTACATCATTAGATGCTATCTCAATACAGCTTCCGTTTTGCACCTTTGTAAAGATGCTGTTTAGCAAATAGTAAGTTCCGGGTTTGTTTATGGTTGTGCAGTTCTTTATATTGAACATACTTGTTGCCGGTATCGTAGTAGTTGTAGAAACCGGCTTTGGAGCATGATGACTTATTAGCTGAAAGCCTAAAACAGCCCCTAATGCCAATATTATAACTATAGCTGCTCCTATTACCAATCCTTTCCTATTGCTTTCTCCGCCATACACAGGCGGGCTAGGAGGTGGCGTATTACTCTGCGGAGTTTCAGTTCCGTAATTAATCATAGTTCCCTGTCCTTCCGTAGGGGTATCGTTAGCATTTTCGTTGTCCATACTAACTATTTTAATGTGTGTGCTTATTTATTTATAACTACGCCTAGCCTCAGTAGCTCAGCGGTAGAGCGCCTGTCTCGTAAACAGGAGGCCGAGGGTTCAAATCCCTCCTGGGGCTTATCTATAAACAGTTCGAAGCCCCAACCAGATGGAATTTCCGCTTACTCATTTGTCGCTGAAAACACCTCATTTGAAAATAAAATTAAAGAACGTGATTCTGAAGGGGAAGATAGGGAAATGTATTATTTTATAAAGGACTATTTAGAAAGTATAGGATACAGAATGGTTACACCATATGATTTTGCTAAACCTGGAAAAGAATGTAAATATGTAAAGAACGCATGGAAAGCACCGCAACAACTACTTTTAGGTTTTGGACCTGGTGCTGAGACACATTACCTTGGAGGGTATATAAGTGCAAATGTTTTCTCTGTTAATACGTATATTAATGCAATAAACGATGGTATTTTGCCATGGACTGTTGGTGCCCGCTTAACAAAAGAAGATCTAATGACCAAATACATGGTATTGGGTGTTCGTGGTCTAGAAATAGACAAAGTTAGATTCAAAGAAATGTTTAATATGGATCCAGATATATACTTCAAATCACGTTTAGAGGAATTGCTAAGAAAAGGTTGGATGGAAGATAGAAAAGATAAATATGTAGTTACAAGAGAGGGCCTTTGGTTTGCTGAGAACATATCAAAAATATTATATGATGAAAGTAACAAAATGGAAAAACAACCCGGTGATAAACATCTCGATAAAGTAATGCCTACAAGATTATCGCCATATAATAAGTAAAACTTAAAGTTGATTTTATGATAGAATATAATGAGGAAAAAAATGATATCAAATATAAAGAAATACTTAAAGAAATCATCAAATACGGAAATTCGGAGTTAAAATCTAATTTAAAACGATTCAAGATTAATATAGAAAAGTCCTATGGCGTTTCTATAAAAGATTTAAGAAAAATTGCAAAAGGAATAGGAAAAGATCACGATTTGGCTATGAAGCTTTGGGATTCAGGAATTAGAGAGGCAAAGATTCTTGCAAGCATTTCTTTGCATATCTTTAAGTTCAAAATAACATTACGTATAATTCTTCTTTCTTTTACATAACTAAAAATCCCATAATTTGTATTAAAAGCTTCATAAAATAGAAAAGAATTATTTTAAATAGCTTAAATTTAGTTCGTTATTGAATTTCGTCAAGCATTCTTTAAACTTTTTATTGTTTCTTTCATCAATTTAATGCATCTTTCAATCACATATTAGACAAATGTTAAATTTAATAGAAACTGAATAAATTCTTCATTCCTTTCAAAATTCATGGAAAGAGAAAGGACCATAAAAGAATATTTAGATAAAATAGAAAAAGGAGAAATGAAACCTTATGAACTAGAAAAGCAGATAGATAGCAATTTAGCTACAGAAATTAGGAGAAGATATATTGAGGATAAGACAGGTATTAAGTTAGAGAATGTAGGAAAATGGACTCTTGATTTTAATAAAATAATAAATAAAAATGCAGAAAATACCATAGGCATTGTACAAATTCCTATTGGCTATATAATGATAAAAGTAGATGGCGATTATGCAAAAGGAGATTTTCCGGTATTTCTTGCAACAACAGAAGGTAAGTTGATTGCAGGTATTAATAGAGGGGCAAGTGCTTTAAACAATAGTTTTGGAGTAAAAACAAAGATAATAAAATCAGGTATGACAAGAAGTATAATACTAGAATTTAATTCTTTAGATGATATGCAGAAAATTATTGATTATATTAATTCTGATGAAGGATTTTCTTTTTTGAAAGAAAAGTTTAAAGAAAGTAGCAAGAGGTTAAATCTAAAAGATATAGAAATATATACAGATGGGCATTATCTCTTTATTAGATATACTGCAGAGACAGCAGCTGCAATGGGAATGAATATGATTACTATAGCATCAAATTATGCTACAAACAAATTGATTGATAAATTAAAAGAAAAGGGCATAGAAGTTGAGTTCATTAGTGAGAGCGGAAATCTTTGTGCTGATAAAAAACCCTCAGCAATTAATTTAATAGAAGGCAGGGGCATTTCTATTGTTGCATCTGCTGTCGTTAAAAAAGATATCCTAGAAAAATATTTCAAAGCAAATGCAAAAGAGATAGAAAAACTTAATTATGCAAAGAATTATATAGGATCTAGCATTGCAGGCTCTTTAGCACATAATGCACATATTGCAAACGTATTGAGCGCTATATTTATAGCATATGGTCAAGATGTTGCGCAGATAGTTGATAGCTCAATTGGTATAGATGATGTAAGAGCCATAGATAATGGTGATTTGTTTATTAGTGTTTATTTACCTTCGTTAGAAATAGGCACTTATGGTGGAGGTACTAGCATAGAAACAGCTAAAGAATTACTCAAAGCGACTGGTGTTTATGGGGAAGGTGATGAATTAGGAATAACGAAATATAAGTTTGCAGAAATAATAGCATCTGCTGTTTTAGCTGGTGAATTGAATCTCTTAGCCGCAGAAGCTAGTAAGGAATTAGCATCTTCCCATGCATCTTTAAAAAGATATTAGTTTTTATTAATAGAAAACTTTAAATATCGATTTTAAGTTTTGTATTATAATTTGTATTAGAAAATAATAGAGAATAGAAGTAGAAGTTTAAGTACTAAAAATTTTCATTTTTTATTTTTGTCTAATTGTTTAT
>JAGDXZ010000003.1 GCA_023270015.1 Microcaldota archaeon
CGGCGCATTGCAGCTTGTGTTCTCAAAGCCTATACCTCTTCGCACTAGCTCAGGCTCATTCAACAACGCTGTAATAAGCATTGCAGGCCAGAACTGGACCATAATAGGAGGAAACTACATGAACTTGCAGGCATCGCCAACAACATTCGTGCAAGGAGGCACGCTTGAGCTTGCACAGTCAATGACACCTCTCACAACAGTCTATGTAGGCCACAACCTGACAAGCGGTCCATTTACAGTGCAGGTTGCAGACCTTGGACAGCCTGCAAACGGCATAAGCCCTGCTGACATTAACGTGTATTACAAGGGCGTATTGACAAACACCACTTCAATAATGCCACCTGGCCAGGCACTCTTCAATGTCTCTGGCCAACACCTGTATGTGAAGGTGAACCAGACATTCGCTGGCTTGTACGCATATGAGAAGTGGGCAAAGGTGCAGCTTTTCAGCAACGAGTTCTATTTGACAAACGGCCAGGCATTCAACAAGACAACAAACCCTGGATGGAACGTATTCCTGTATTGGACCAACGCCACAACATCAGGCCCTGCAAACGAATTGCAGAGCATAGTCATTTACAACACCTCTCCAGTCCAGACTCTGCTTCCTGGGCAGAGCTTTGACTTCCTTACAAACCCTGCAGAATGGAAGCTTACGTTTGTCGGAGAGACGTTGCCGACAGGCAACTTTGACCCATTGACAATAAGCACAAGCTACTCTTCAACTGAGCAGTACAGGAACCTTGGCTATCCAGGCCCTGCAGGAGCTCCTGCTCCAAGCAACATAACAGAGCCTGCGCAGCTGCTTGTGGTAAAGTCCTCAATACCTAACGCATTCACATATCAGGGCGAGACAAACAACACAGTAACATATGACCTAACACCATACGCTTTGAACGAAGTTGCAGCCGCAAACGACGTCAACTCTCTTCTTACCAGCGTGCCGGTCAACTTAATATTGACAGGTACGGAGGGAAGCTATCTCGGCACTTCTTCAAATCCATCAATGTCAGTAAGCGTATCAGGCTATACCACCGCCGGTGCAGCAGCCGCTTCTACGAAGACAGTGACCTTTACTAGCGAGGCCTCGCAGTCGTTGTCTGTGGGTAGCTTCTTCAACATAACAAACATTGCTTTAACGCAGTCTTTGCCTGGAGTAACAGTCTCAGCAAATGCAATACTACCTATAACATTCTCCGGCAATGTTCCATACGTAAGCAATAGTGTAATAGCAACAAACGTGCCTGCATTAGGAAATCCTGCCAACACGGCAACAACTTCCAATGCCATATATCTTATAGCAAACCTACAACCATCAAACACTATAGGTTTTAATGGTCAAGCGACAACAACATTGCCTTTCACCGGTTTTGTAAACGTAACAAGCAATAGCTTGCCTGTGAACAGCCTAGTCTCAAACAGCATAATGGTCTTGAGCGGTAACGTTAATTTTGCAGGGACTTTGCCACTTTATTATAATGGCAATCTCGTAAATAATGGATATGTGACAATTTCTGCAAACGTACCAATAAGCAATACAATCGGATATACTGCAGGCAATTCTATTAGCAATTCGATACCTGTGAGCGGGAACTTGCAGATAAGCATTAGCGAACCTTTGGTAGGACAGTTATCACTCTCAGGAAATATTGTCCTTTACGGCATTTTGCTGCCTTCAAGCACTACAACAGCCACATCAACAGAAAATGCAATGTTTACATCGCCACCTACAAACATTATGGTAAACTCGGGCAGTGGCATCATTGATCCAGGGCTTGCATATCTAACATCGCCTGCACCAGCAGCTTTGATATATCCAGTATCTGGCTATTCGTATCCGTGGTTATCTCCAGCGCCTTCCATTTCTGTACAGTATACACAGAACAACGGTCAACCTTTGTCAACATTTACATTGAACTCGAAGAGTGTGCCAATAGGTACTGGTTCTAAAGAGTACTTTACATACACGCTCCAGGAATTCCCTGTGCCTACAAACTCAACAGCAAACGACCTGCTTGGCTTCAGCATATACAACTCAACAGCTGGCGCATCTGCAGTGCTTAACAACCTGTTCCAGCTCAACTACTCTCTCACCGGCACAAGGAACAACATGACCTACATCTCAACCCAAGGCTACCAGCTCAACAATGCACCTGTAGGATTCAGGACTGAGAAGGGCAGCAAGATTGCAAGCATATCCCCAAGCCAAATAACAGTAGACTTGGCAAAGAGCGTTGACATGCTGCAGTTCGTAGTCGGGCCAGTAAACACAACAGTAAGCGCTGCAAAGAAGGTCGTTGGGCCTTTTGGCATAGGCCAGGCAACAAACATACCAAACGTGACAATCGCAAACGTAACAGCACAGTGCAACTTCACAAGCTCAGGCTGCACAGTAGTTGGCTTAAACAACCTGACCGCAGTGCCAAGCGTAAGCCAGGCAATAACGCCTGTAAAGCTCAACACTGCTGCAACACCGCTAGTAGTGCTTGACACAAACGCCAACCCGGCAGAGACATTGATAGTAATTGGAAGCAAATATGTCAACAGCATTGCAGCACAAATCTTTGCTCAGAACCCAAGCCTTGACAGCAGCTTCGGCCCAGGCTCTGTGATAGTCCAGGCCTTCGGCAGCAACCGCATACTAGTAGCTGGCTACTACGCCAACGAGACAGTGCAGGCAGGCAACGAGTTCATAAACGACCTGCTCAGCGCTGCAAGCTCATAAACAGATTAGGAAGCCTTCGGCTTCCTTCTTTGTTTGAATTTTGTATTTCTTCGTTTTTAATTCTCTGCTCGCACAGCTTTTCTCTTTCTTCCTGCAAAAGGTATAAAAACTTTTTAATCGATAAGAAAAGCGATTTAATGGCTTATTGGCGACCTGCAAGCATTTTGCTACTCTTGCTCCCCATACTTTTCGTTACTGCGAGCGCATATTCGTCAACGCAGCTTAATACGCTGCTTGTGTCATACAATATCTCGCCCGGACTCATTGCCCAGCTAACTCCTGTTTATCTCAACGTTTCAGGCGTAGAGTACGTTCTCCTCTACAACCACACTGTGCCGTATTTCCTTGTAAATACCTCTTCTGATTCGTTTGTTATCAATGCCAGCAGCATTTACTCAGTAATCCATGCATATATTTTCAACCAGTCCTACGCCTCTCTTAATTTCTCGCAGCTGGCAAAGCAAATGAAAGCATATCAAGCTTCTTCATCTGGGCCAATTGACGACTGCCTGCATGAAACAGGGCTTAGCACTGGATTGACATGCAACCTAAGCAACTACTGCTACTCTTGCCAGGTTGTGCCTGTATGCAAGGCGGTGCTTAGCAACACCTCAGGCCCAACAGGCGTTTTGGGCCAAGGCATCATGGAGTTCGAAAAGCAATATAACGCGCTAAACAACAGCTACTCCGCCTTCTACGCTTCAACAAGCAACGTAACAAAGGCGAACGTGCTGCAGAAGATAGCCCAGCTTATGAGCTCTTTTGCGAACATAACCAACCTTACCACCACCTTGCATGAAAACCCTATATTTCCTCCTCAGAACGTGACGCCTAACATGCTCGCTACTTGCACAAGCTATTACACGCCAACAAGCGCCCCTTGGTATTGCACTGCTTTAGGCTTTTGTGAAGCATTGACCTTTAACTCAACATTGCTCAGCAAGATGCAAAGTGAAATAAATGCGATAAACTCTACTCCGCTTAGCAACGAGCAGATATTCTCGCTTGCCGAGCGCTTGGCTTCTAACGAGCTTGATTACATATTGCCTGTGCTTTCAAGGCAGCACTATGCGCTTCTGCAGCGCATTCTCAATACAGAGCTTGCTAACTACTCCTCGTTGATAAGCAGCGTAAGCACTTTGCTTTCTCATGTGAACAACTCGGCCCTGCTAAATTCCACGCTCAATTTGGAAAAAGCCTATGCAAGCCTTCAGAGCAACTACCTTACCGAGAACATAACACAGCAGGCCCAGCTCGTGGCTAGCATGCTCAATAATGTTTCAGAGATGTACGCAAGGCTCAACGCAACCTATGCGCGCCTTCTTAGCCTAGCCAACAACAACACTGCAACGCTCATAAAGGCAGAGCTAACTAATCCTTACCAGCAGGGCTTGGCTAGCTTGGCGTTTCTGCAGCTTAGCCTAAACAAGCAGCTTAGCGGCAGCATAAGCAACATAAGCAGCTTTGAGCTAGCGCTTACAAACATGTCGTCGAAGCTTAAACACTATCAGACAAGCAGCTATACGCTTGCAGACTTTGCTAGAGGAATAGACGGCGCGTTTGCAAGGCCGATAGTATACTCCATGCATCTTCCTTATGCAAGCGCCAAGGCTTTGGCGCCGTTTATCGGCTCCCTTCTCGCTTTGATAATAGGGGTTGTGGTGCTTGGTGCACTTGCATTTGTAAGGTCTTATCTCAGGCTAAAGAGGAAGATTGTGATTAATGAAAAGACAAGGAGGAATTGGCTCTTGCTTTTCGGAATAGTGGGCATTGGCATAATACTATATTACGCAGCATCGCTGTCTTTGCTGGAATACGCCAATGCGCATGCAAGCCCATCTGCTTTCTATGCTTCGTTGCAGAATGCAAAAGATGTCATCATAGCTATAAACGGCACCCCTACGCTTAATGCGTATTCGTGTGCAAGCAGCATAGGAGCCAGGCTTGGCAGCATGGGCAAGCATGCAGTGCTTATTTCCTTAGCTAACGGCCTTTGCAAGGTAGGCAATGCGACAGTGAGTGAGGACTATTGCCTCAACTACTACTCTGCGCTCAACGATCCGATAATAATGCTGAGCAATTCCAGCCAAGCAGGCATAGGCCTATACTCTCTATATGGCACTTTGCTTAGCTATTCGGGCAATGCCACGGTGATGCAAGCATGCTATCCTTATTTGCTTCTGAATTAGGCGAGTAAATGCAGAAGGAGGCAAAGCAGGCAAGGCAGCAGGGAAAGAAAACTGAGGAAAAAAGCACAGCAATGAGCAAGCGCGATATCTACTTGGTTGCTGTTGTAATAGTTGTTGGCGTTGCTGTGTTTGCAACCCTAGCCATGCTTCTTTCAAAGCCAGGCGTTCCTTTCTCTACATTTAAAAGCAACTTTTATGCAGCGCCTAAGTCTGCCATAGTGGTGGTCTTTAGAAATCAATCAGAGTTTATTTCAGAATCAGCATGCTATCCTTTGCTTAGAGAGGCAATACACAAAAATTTAAGCAGCGTAAGCCTATTCCTTATTAATGCCTCTAACTCCACATGCCTTTTCTCACCTAATGTAACACCCATGACTATCGTTTACAAGCCTGCCAGCTATTGTCTCAGCATTGCAAGCTCGGAGCCCAGCATATTCCTAAACTATAGCAGCATAAACGCAAGCATAGTGACCGCATACAGGCTTACAATACTGGGCAATGCGGAATACATGCAGCAGTGCCCTATAGCAGTTGATATGTCGTGAGCGCATGGAGTCTGTAATTGCAAAAAAGCCTGCAATTCTTCTAGAGCATAGGCAGGAGCAAGCCAGAACTTATTATGCGGAATACGCCGTTGACGGAGTTAAGATTCCTGTGGAGCCAATATTCAAGCCAGAGAGAATAGTTGTATTGGGTCAAAACATGCTTGCAAACGGGAGGAGCATTGTGTATGTTGTACCTCGACTTTTCTCTTCGGATCCGAACGTTCAGGGCTACGCCTTCGTAGTGAGGCTTATCTCTGAAGAAAAGCAAAACGAAAGGGAATTTAGTGCTGTAGTTGAGCCTTTGGAAGCCGTTTACTCTGCAGAAGAAACTTCGCCAAGGGTATTGCTTATGGAAAAGAACGCAAGAAATGTAGTTGATTTGCCAGAGCTGCTTAAAATGCCGGAGATAGTCGTAATGAGAAAAACAATAGCAGATGCCCTAAGGCTACAGCCAGGCGACTTCTTTGCACTCATAAGAACTTATGGAGAGCCGGTTAAGGAAGTAGAGGATTAGGTATAGAAAAGAAAAGCTAAAGTATCGATTCCAGCCTTCTCCCTATTGCAAAAGTCTTGCTTCTTGTTATGTTGTAAGCGTTGCTTCCTTTTTCAAACTCCTCAAGCTTTATGAAGAACCAGCCCTTGCCGTTCATGCGCCAAGCTACAAATGTGGGAAAAGCGGTGTTGTTCTGCCACTCTACTAGCTTTTGGAATTGGTCTAGGGGCAAGGACAAGCTGCCTTTGTTCCAAGCTTTGCATTCTATCGCTATCAATTTGCCTGCTTTTATTGCTATGATGTCTGGGCTTAGTGCGTTTACACCTGAGCCTGCACTTCTTATCACTGAATAGCCTTTGCCTGCTAGTATGTTCAGAAGCTCCCTTTCGCTCCTTGCACCCTTAGAATACCTGTTCAAACAAGCACCTATACAAAACTTATAATAACGTTTCTTATTTAATAATTATTGTTAGCAGTCTGATATCTGCAATATGCTGTGGTTTTGTGCATAGAGCAAGAGAAGCAGATAAGGCAAAGCTCGTTCAAAACCTGCTGCAGCAACTTAGAGAAGGGGTAGTAATAGTGGAAGGCAAGCACGACAAGGATACCTTGAAGGAGTTCGGCATAAACTCCTTTACCTTCTATGAGGCCGCCAGCAATCCAAGCAAGCTCAGCAGTTTTGCAGGAAAAACGATCTACATACTGTTTGATGATGACAAAGGCGGGGAAGAAAAGAACAGGAAAATGATAGAGTTAGTAACTGCCTATGCAACGCATTCCAAGGTAAATGATTCATTAGCTAAGAGGCTTCTTGGCTTGCTTAACTGCACGAGCATAGAGCAGGTATCCGGGCCGCTGAGAGAGTTGCTAGATTTGAAAAGAGGTGATATTGATGGCGAAAACATATTTGGATATAGTCAAGTACATGGTAGTAGTGAACTTCAGCATTGAGGGTTTAGTGGACAAGCCAGACATTATTGGTGCTGTTTTTGGGCAAACAGAAGGCCTTCTTGGTGATGAGCTCGACCTTAGGGAGCTACAAAAAGGAGGTAAGATTGGAAGGATAGAAATAGATCTCTCACAATCGGGCACAAAGACCTATGGCAAGCTCTACTTGCCAGCATCGCTGGATAGGGTAGATACATGCATACTAGGCGCAGCGATAGAGGCTGTTGACAGAGTTGGCCCGTTTGATGCAAAGTTTCAGGTAGAGAAAATAGAAGATACGAGGTCCGAGAAGAGAAGGAAGATATTGGAAAGGGCAAAGGCCCTTCTCAAAACTTTGCTCTCTACAGAGCTTCCAGACAGCAAGGAGCTAGCTGAGCTTGTAGAAAGCGAGGTAAAGGTTGATGAAATATCCAGCTATGGGCCAGAGCATTTGCCAGCAGGTCCGGATGTTGCAACTAGCAAGGAAGTAATAATAGTTGAAGGCAGGGCCGACGTTCTCAACCTTCTGAAGAATGATATAACAAACGCAATCGCAGTTGGCGGTGCGACGTCAAACATACCAAGGAGCATAATAAACCTTGCAAATGAGAAGGAAGTGACAGTGTTTGTAGACGGAGATAGGGGTGGAGATCTTATTATAAGAGCGCTGGCAAGCGCCATAGAAATAGACTATGTTGCAAAAGCTCCAGAAGGAAAAGAGGTTGAGGAGCTTACTAGAAAAGAAATTATAAAGGCACTGAGGTCGAAGGTGCCTTTGGATCAGTACTTTGCAACGCTAAAGGCTAAGGAAAATCAGAAGTATGGCCCTCAGGCACCGAGCGTTGAGCAGCAGCAAGTAACAAGAAATGGAAGAGAGGCAAAGCCTGTAGAGGAGGAAACAGAAACAGGGCTTGAAGAGGTCGGCGAGGAGGAGCAGGAACTGCCGAAGATAGAACCTGCAGAAAAAGAAGGCGATAATGCAAAGGTAAAGCCTGCGCTCGAGAGCGTATTGCTAGCTACTCTTTCAGAGGGTCTTGAAAGCCTTTCAGGCACTTTAAGGAGCAGGCTATATGCCGCTGATGGGTCGGTGATAAAGGAGGTGCCCATAAGGGAGCTTCTCGTGGACCTGCAGAATACGCCGGGAGTTTACGGCATTGTGCTGGACGGCGTGGTAACTCAGAGGCTTGTCGAGCTTGCTTTGCAGAAGGGAGTTAGGGCAATATACGGCATAAGAGCAAACCCTATGCCAAGGCTGCCTAGCGAGCTTATTATCTACACCAAGGAGCAGGGCAAGCTCAGCTAGCTCATATCTCACAGCTTGGCTATATGTATCCAGCGCCTGGAGAAGGAAGGCTCTGTCTTTCTACGAGGCCTTTGCTTTCTAAGTATGCATAAGCCGAGCTATATCGCATGTCAAAATATCTTAGCCCTATTTTGCCTACTAAGACCTTGTCAAGCATCTCTACATTGCTTTCAGCATATTTGAACTTGCTTAGCGCATCTATTTCCTTTTTAAGCTCTTCTTTATCCTGAAAAGCTAAGATGCCAAAATAGCCAAGAGGCGAGAGCATGCGGGCCATGTAAACGTACGGGCACATCTCACTTTTTGCCATTTTCAAGTACCATTTCTCTTTTTCCTTCTCAAAATCGCTCCCTTTTAATGTAAGCTCCAAGAAAGCAATGCTATATTGCGAGATATTGGCAATATAGTAGGTCACCCATTTTAGCACTCTAGTCCTTATGAGCCTGTCATAGGCGTATAGCATTTGAGTAGAGCCTTGGCCGTACTCAGCGCCTATCTCGGAAAACGGCGCCCTGCCTTTCTTTGTCAACCCTACAAGGAGGTTCTTGTAAGAATCGAATAGCTTGAACGAATTTATCATATCTACGTCAATAGGGAAGAACCCCCATTCAGGGAAAATCCTTATAACGCTTATGGTAAATCTATACTTGCTTAGCTTGCTCTGTATTCCTCTAACAATATATCCTATATCGTCGTAGGTTCTTGCAAGTACATAGCCGTATGCCTTCTTTGACTTTGTTGTGGCTAAGAACTGGACATATCTTTCTTTTGTGCTTGTCGCATTGGTAAGCTCTTCATACTTTGGCATCGATTCAAAATCAAGCTTAAGCAGGTATTCGCTGAAGCCTGCATTTGCGACAATTTCGCTTGCCTCGCCAATTATGCCACGCTTAGTCTGCTGCCTTGCCTGCTTTGCAAACTCCATAAGCCAAAGATTCTCAAAATTTATCTCAGGCGCGAAAGTAAGCCCTTCTCTGCTAGACAGCTCTTCAAGGTCTTTGCTTACTTCTTCGGGCTTCATCCCAAATTTCTGCGCCAGCTCCTGTATTGTTGCGCGGCCATTCACGCTCAAAAATTTCAGCAGTGCGGCATTATTGCCCATGAGGTCGCCTAAGTTAAATAACAAATAAAGTTTATAAAAGTGAGCGGGAAAACCTACGATTTCAATCGTGGGATGATGTCACAAAACGAACGAGCCCTAAGAAAAATCAGTCTAGGAAGTCCTCAGGCTTCGGTGGCTCTTCTGGTATTCCTTTTCTCTTCCTTATTTCCCTTACTACCTTCTCTTGCAGTTCGGCAGGAAGCTTCTCGTAGCCTGCATATTCCATGTACCATATAGCCCTTCCGCTTGTTATGCTTCTAAGCTCGTTTGAGAAGCCCTTTATTACTTCTGCAACAGGCATCTTCGCCTTTATTGTTACCTCTTCGCCTTCCTGGTCTATGCTTTCTATGTGGCCTCTTCTTCCTTGAAGCATGTTTATGACATCGTTAAGGTACTCGGAAGGTATGCTTATTGTGAATATTTGTTTAGGCTCAAGCAAGACGTCGTGAGCTAGAAGCATGCCAGCGTTTATAGGCCTTCTTATTGCAGGGATTATCTGTGCAGGGCCTCTGTGTACTGGGTCTTCGTGTATTGTTGCATCGGTTATGAGGACCTTTATGCCTGTGCATTTCTCTCTGGCTAGAGGGCCATCATCCATAGCTTCCTCAAATCCATCTATAAGCAGCTCCATTACCTCGTTCATGTACTGAACGCCGTGTGTAGCATCTACAAGTATGCTGGAGTTCTTGATATCGACGCAGTTTTTTGCCTGTTCCCTAGGCAAGCCCGCATTTACAAGCTTCTCCACAGCGTCCTTTCCTTTCGGCCTGCCTTCATTTATCACTCCTTGCTCTATCGCCTCAACAACACCCTTTTCCAAAGGCTCTACGTTTACGTAAAACTTCGAGTGCCTGTTGGGCGCCTTTCCTTCTATGTTCTCAACTTTTCCTTCTACAGTCTCTCTGTAGACTACAATAGGGTCGCTTGTTATTATTGGTATTTTGTACTCGTCCCTGAGCTTTGTCTCAATTATTTCGAGGTGAAGCTCTCCAAGGCCTCTTATTATGTGTTCTCCAGTCTCTTGGTTTATCTCTGCTTTGAAAGTTGGATCTTCTTTTGAAAGCTCCCTTAACGCTTCTATAAGCCTTACAGTGTCTTTGGTCTCCTTGGCCTCTATTGCCTTGGCCACTACAGGCGGCGAATAATGCCTTATCTCTTCAAAAGGCGTTATTCCGGTTTCGCTCAGCGTGTCGCCTACAGAAACGTCTTTCAAGCCGATTATAGCAACAATGTTTCCTGCAGGTATCGCCTCTACAGGCACTCTGTCAGGGCCCATATAGAGTGCAACCTGCTGAATCTTTTGCTTGCCAGAAAGGCCGCTGACATAAACTTCAACGCCCTTTCTCGCAGTGCCCGAAAATACTCTGCCTATTGCTACCTCGCCTGCATGCTGGTCGTACGTTATGCTGAAAATTGCTATGTTGAGGCTTTTTGTAGGATCTGCGTTTAGCATTGCCTGCCCTTCTTCGCTGTTGAGATCGCCGTGCCAAATGTTTGGAAGCCTGTATGACTGGGCTTCTCTAGGATTTGGCAAATGCTCTACTACCATGTTAAGTATTGCTTCGTCAATTGGCGCCATCTCCCTGAGCTTTTCCATGTTGCCTTCTGCGGTAAGTTTGAAAATATCCTTGAAAGTAACCTTATACTTCTCCATTATTCTGCTGGAAATAGCCCATCGCTCATAAGCTGAGCCAAAAGCAACATTGCCAGAAGCCACATTAATCTTCCACTTCTCAGCCAGTTCTTCGCCACCATACCTTACCATAAGCTTGTTTACATCGTTTATCAAGCTAAGAAATCGTTCATAGGTCTGCTCTGGGGTGAGCTTGAGCTCTGTCAGTAGCCTGTCCACCTTATTTACAAACAGCACAGGCTTCGCCTTCTCCTTGAATGCCTGCCTAAGCACTGTTTCTGTCTGTGGCATTATGCCTTCAACAGGATCTATCACCAATATTACACCGTCTACTGCCCTCATCGATCTAGTTACATGGCCGCTAAAATCGACGTGGCCTGGCGTATCGATTAGGTTTATAATGTAATCCTTGCCGCCGTAATCAAAGGCAAGGGAGATGTTTGCAGATTTGATTGTAAGCCTCCTTTCCTTTTCAATTTCGTCATAGTTGGTGTAAAGTATTTCGCCTGCTACTGTCTTCGATATTATGCCAGCCTTTGCAAGCAGGGCGTCTGTGAGCGTTGTCTTGCCATGGTGGACATGGGCTATTATTGCTACATTTCTGACTCTTGTTATGTCTTGCATGATCTTTACTACTTCCTCAGCCACATACTCTTTTCTTACCATGCTTATTCACCTTATCTTGCGCTTCTTGCAATCCTTTCAATCTCTACCTTCTTCTTTATCGCATAGCTGTTCGGGTCGTTGTTTGCAGCAAGAATGAGCTCCTCGCTTAGGGCTTCCTTAAGCGTCTTCCTGCTCTGGAAGGCGTTTGTCAACGCAGCAAGCACAATATTTCTCAGGGCAACATCAAGCCTTCTCGCCGCGCTTATGCCTACAGCAACGTTATAGTTTATACCACCGTAGCGTATGCGCGTAGTGTCCTCAATTGGCGCAGAGTTCTGTATTGCGTCAACGAGAACTTGAACAGGGTTCTTGCCTGTCTTCTTTGCAACATCGTCAAAAGCCTCTTCCACTATTCTCATAAGCTTTAGTTTCTTGCCCTGCAATCTGCCTTCTGTTCTTATTACCCTGCCGCCTATCTTCTGGCCTGTGCCTCCTCTCATCATTTTGTTTATAAGCCTTTCAACTATGTTTACCTTTGTTACAAAATGCGCCTTGTCTTTTCTCCTTCCAAAGCTATTCAAATTCTCCTTTGGAGTTAGAACTATGTAGTTTGCTAGGCTTATGTCTTCAACCACAACATCCCTTGTGCTGTATTTGCCAAACAGCAGCTGCTCTTCGCTGCCTATTTCTTCTTTCTTTTGAACCTTCTTGGCCCTCTTTGCTTTCTTCTCTGCTTCTGCCTCTTTCTTTACTTCTTCTTGCGCTTTCTCTGCTTTCTCTACCTCTGCCATCTCATTACCTCTTAGGCTTCTCCTTTCTTCCCTTCACGATTTCGTAAAGGTCTACGCCGTTGACTGCTATTACCCTGTATTTTAGCCCAGGTATGCTGCCCATTTGGCCTCTCTGGGATCCACCCATGCCTTGTATAAGCACCTCATCGTGTTCTTCTATGAAGCCAATAGCGCCATCGTAAGGCACATATGCGCCTACTACCTTGCCGTTCTTTGTAAGCTGCACTCTAACGCATTTTATCTGACCACTGTGCGGTTGCTTCTGCTGGAGGCTGAACTTCTGCAAAACAAGCGCCCTTGCCATGGGCACAGTTCCCATTGGGTCATACTTCTGCTTAAGCTTGAAGAACTTCCTCTTCCACCATTTCTTAAGCATCCTTTCCCTGTGCCTCTTTTTTACGAGCTTAAGAGCAGCAAATTCTCCCTTCGCCAATTAAACACCTAGTATTTTTCGTTAAGTATGTTTGATGTGCCAGGATCTATTATTGCAAGGCTGCTTACACTGTAAGGCTTTCCGCATACTCTGCCTAGCTCCATGGCATTGCCGTTGAAGTTTATTACCCTTATGCCTGCAAGCTTGCATGCATGCAGTATGTCGTCTGCCTCTTTCTTGCCTTTGCTAGCCATTACTACTGCTTTGGCCTTGTCCTCTAGTACTGCCTTGAGTGTTTCCTTAAAGCCAAAGCTCACGCTACCTGTATCTACTGCCAGCCTCAAATCGCTGTTCAAGTCAGGCATCAAAAAACCTGAGCAAAATATTGTAATAAATTTTGTCAGAATAGGTTTATAAATCTGCTTCTGAGAGGATGAGAAGTAAAATCAAGGAGCATGGATTATCACTTGGTTGCAGCCTGCTGTGTCTATGCCTCCTTTGAATGCAAGCGTAATATAACCTATCCAAGGAATCTTGGCTATTATATAGCCTAGAACCTCGTTGCCGTTTGGCGGGTAATTGCCAAATTGTATGTCAAAAGCCTGGTTGTTGTCGCCTTTTGTAAGAAGGTAGTATTGGCTTCCAACCCTTATAGCAGCCACGAGCCTGTGGACTATGTTGCCCGAGAACGTATCCTGCGGGATTGTGGAATAGACGATTATGGGCTCAGTATAGTTGTCAGTAACAGTTGTATTGGCTATTCTGACGGAGTTTGTATAAACAATCTGGTATTTTGTATTGTTTATGAGAACGTTGCCTATTGTGTAAGAATATTTTATGAGGTTTCTTTGCTGGCTTGCGTTTTCAACAAAGCATCTTGCAAAGTTGTAGCGTTCATTTTCATAGGCGTAGATAGAAAGGCATTTGGTGTTGTATAAGCCTATGTCGTACTTCTCTCCAGGCTCTACTATGTATGAGATGTTTGACTTGTTGTTGCCAAAGTAGGCGTAGAATGCGAGGAATTCGCTGCTTATGTTGCCAAGCATGGAGTAATAGGCTTGCGGGCTTACGTTGACTATCGGTATGTGGTTGCTTTTCAGGAAATAGGTCATGTTTGATATGTGCTTAAGCACCACAACATCGCCTATTCTAAGTGTAGGGAGCATGCTGCAGCTAGGCACCACATCAAAGGGCGAGGATGTGCCGAGGAGCAAAATTGCCACAATCCAGGCTGCAAAAATCACACCTAGGGTTTCAAGCACCTCAACAACGGTAGCCCTCAAGCCCAATACCTTTATGTCTCGCTTAGTCTCAACTATGAGCAATGCTATAAACACCACAACAAACGCTATGCTGAAGATGTAGTTTTTGGTGAATGCATAGGCTATTATGAGCAGGAAGAGAAGGGCGTATAGTGCCTTCTCATCATTTTGCATCTTTCTTTGTTTTCTTCCCTTTTGCCTCATGCTCCTGCCTTAGGCTTTACGGCGCTAACTTCGATGCCTACTACCTGAGATACGCCGTTGTTCCTAACAACCCCTATGGCGACATCAGCGCCCAGAACTGTCGCATCGTTGTGGCTTACAACTATGAACTGTGCATTTTTAGAAAGCTCCTTTATGAGCTGCGAAAGCTTCTTCGAATTCTCCTTGTCAAGTGCAGCGTCGATCTCATCAAACACATATATGCTCGAAGGCCTGTAGGCGTGTATTGCAAAAAGGAGCGTAAGCGAAAGAAGGGCCTTTTCTCCGCCAGAGAGGGCGCTGACCCTGTTTGCAACGCTTATGTTCAGCCCGCCCTCAAAAGGATTGTTGGGGTTTTCAAGCACGAGCTTCGCCTTCCATGGGAATATGTAGCCAAGCATGCTCTCAAAATTCTTGCTTATCTCGTTGAATGCACTCATGAAAGCATCAAGCTTCTTCTTGTCTATCTCCTCTATCATGCTTATTACCGCCTGCCTTTCAGTGGCAAGGGTATCAAGCTTTGCCTGCGCTTCGTCTACCTCTTTTTTCTTCGCCTCATAAACTTCAGGTGCCTTCATGTTTACGTTGCCCAGTGCAGAGATCTTTCCATTTACTAAGCTTGCCTCTTTTTCCATCTCCTCTATGCTCATGCCCTTTACAGGCTCCATAGTCTCGTATGCGCTCAGCTCGGCTTTCAAGTCGCTAAGCCTGACTTCAAGCTGGCTCTTTTTCACCTTTGTCTCTTCCATTTTCTCTTCTATTTGCCTAGCTTCTGAGCCTAGCATGCCTGTTTGCTTGCCAATCTCGACGGCGCTTGCCTCTATAGCATTTATCTGTTCGTAAAGCCCTTTCGCCTTCTCGCCTGCACTCTTTGTCTTCTCCTCAACCTCAGCCTTCTGCTTTGCCAATTCCTCCTTGAGCTTAGCCTGCCTCTCAGCCTCTTGCTTGAGCTTTTCTAGCTCTTCGTCAAGCCTTGCGCTTTGCGAGGTGTAGTCTGCAAGGGCCTTTTCAAGCATCTCCATTTCCTTCCTAAGCTCTGCAAGCCTTATCTTCTTTTCCTCTATTTCTTTAGCCTCCTTGCTGGCTTGCGATGCGTAGCCAGAGTTGAGCTCCTTTGTTTTGTCATCTAGCTCCTTTCCTACAAGCTCGCTTTTTGTTACGAGCTCTTCCTTTTTCTTCTCCAACTCAGCAATCTTGCCCTTCTCCTCTTCCAGCTGCCTCACTAGCAGCGCAAACTTGTCCTCTAGCTCCTTTTTCCTTTTTTCTAGCTTTTCCAAGCCCGAGTTGGCCTCTTGCCTGCGGGCCTCCGCTGAAGCAAGCTCCTTCCTAGTCTTGAATGCAAGCTCGTCTTTCTCTTTTAGTGCAGCAGAATACTCCCTGCTCTGCCTTTCGGCATTTTCTATTTCCTTGTCGAGCATGGCGGGGCTAAGGCTTGGCCTCGCTCCACCGCTTACAAGCCCACTGCTTTCTACAATATCCCCGTCAATGGTAACATATCTTGCCTTTCCTACGCCCTTAGCCTTTGCCTCTTCTATGCTCCCGACTAGGAACGTGCCGCCGAACACAAACTCTATCGCCTTTGCAAACTTGCTGTCATATTGTATTACGCTTGTAAGAGGCTTTGCATCAACCTTCGCCTGCCTCTCTACGTTTATGTCGCGCAAGGGTATGAAAGTAGCCCTGCCTATGCCATTGCTTTTCAAATAGCCTATGATCTTTTCTGCAACATCTATTGACTCCACAACAAGATAATTGAGCCTGTTTCCGGCAGCAGCTTCAACAGCCACAGCATATTCTGGGCTGTAGGTGCAGATGTCAGAGAGTGCGCCGTAGAAACCGTCTTCTTCTCCAAATGCCTTTCTTATTTTTTCAGCTATTCCTTTGTCTTTTGGCGCGGCCAAAGCCCTTTTTTCCTTGAGCTCGAGAAGCTTTGTGTTTGCAGCATCAAGCTTTTTGCTTATTTCTGCAATTTCGTTGTTGAGCAGATCTAGCTTTTTGCTTGCTTCTTCCATCGCCTTTGTGCCCTCCTCCATGCTTTGCCTTTTCTCGTTTATCTCCTTCTCAAGCTCGTCATGCTCTGTGTTTATGCCTATAAGCTGATTATCTAGCAGGGACTTATTTCCCTTGTGCTTTGCAAGCTCAAGCTCTACTTTGCTAAGCTCTCCCTGCACAAGCCTTAGCGCATCTTGAAGATCGCTTATGTTTTCCGCTAATGCTTCTATGCCTTCCTTTTGCTGCACGCTAGCATTGCCGAGTGTAAGCTTGAGCTTTTCTGCTTCGCCCATATCTTCCTCGATTCTCTGCTTTGTCTCGTCTATGCTCTTTGCTAGCTGCTTCTTCTGTGCTTCCTTCTCGCTTATTTGCTTAGCCATGCTGTCGATCTTTGCATCTATCTCTGCAATCTTGCCAAGAAGGCTTTGCAATAGGGCATTTGTAGCGTTTGAAGCCCTTGAGCTTTCCTCAAGCTGTTGCGTGAGCTGTTTCCTCTTTGCCTCAAGCTCATTCATTTGCTTAGTAAGCTCTGCAAGCTTTTTCTCCGTTTCCTCGTGCCTTTTTGTAAGCTCAGCTAGGTCCTTTTCAAAAGACTCTATAGCCGAGCTGGTAATTGAAAGCTTGGCAAGCAGTATGCTGTAGTTCAGTTGCTTGAGCCTTTTCGAAAGCTGATCGTATTGCTGCGCCATGTCTTTTTCCTTTTCAAGCTCCTTCAAGAACGCAAGCTTCTCCTGGAATATACCCTGCATTTCGCTTAGCTTCATATTCACCTTTTCGAGCTCGTTGAGAGCCTCAGACTTTTTAAGCTCGTATTCCTTAATGCCTGCGACGGCATCGATGAGCTCCCTTCTTTCCTTAGCGTTGAGCTCTACGAACCTTCCCACTTCGCCTTGTGCCACTGTGTTCCTCTCATCAGCGTAAACCCCATGCTTGCCCAATACCTCAATTACCTCCTGCCTTGTCATGCGCTTGCCATTTAGCCTGTAGATGCTTTTGCCATCCGCCCTTAGCCCCCTTACAAGCTCTATGTGTTCGTCGCCATCTAGCTCAAGCTTGACATAAGCTTTGCTCGTTGACCTTTTTTCCCCGGTTACTGTTATCAAATCCTCAAGCTTGTTAGCCCTTAGCCTGTGCAGCGAGTTTTCACCAAGACAGAATAGCAACGCATCGCATATGTTGCTTTTTCCAGAGCCATTTGGCCCGACAATTGTGTTGAAGCCCTTGCTAAGAAGCAGGTTTGCGTGCTTAAAGGATTTGAAGTGGTCTAGCGTGACTGACTTTACGTAAAGCATCCTATCACGGGTCGCCGATTTATTTATCGTCGCTTTGGCTTATAAATCTATCGTAGAATTGTAAAATTTTTGCAGCTACCAGCTACCACATCTAAACTTTGAAAGGCATATCAATTTAAATTGTAAAAGGCGGACGATGGTGGTATTCTGGTTACATAAATGCTACCATTTCTCCGGTACCTTTACCAAAAAGTTATGAAAAATGGCAGTAAACACTTTAAATTTTTATTTAGCATAACTCGCTATTTTCTTTTCTGTAAAGCATGCAGCGTTATGAAGGCTTCTAGATGTTGAGCAGTTACCAGCCCCGCAAGCTTTCCCCCTTTAGTAACAGCGGCAATGCCCATCTCGCGGTTTTCCAGCACGTTCAGTGCATCTACTACATTTGTAGTCTCTTTTAGTTCTGGCATTTCGACAGCGATATCTTGGACTTTTTTAGCGCTTGCAAGTTTCTTTTTATCGAATAGATTTATGTAAGCATAAGTATTTCCTATTTTAGTCACTGCTATGTGCTTCTTTTCCCTTTTTATCTTATTATATAAAACAGAAAGGTTGCTATCCGGGCTTATGTATAAGAAGTTTTTGCTTATGACACTTTTGACTGTAAGATGCTTTGTCTCCTCCCTTAATTCTGCATTCTGTTCTTCTGATTCAGCACCACCATACAGGATGAATACAGTAAATAGCGAAATTATGAACAAAGTCTCTTTATAGTAGAACGTTGCCTTTATTGAAAGGACGTAGGCAAGCGTGCCTACTATCAACGCATACATTATTGCCTTGCTGAGTTTAACAGTGAGCATTGTTGCCTTGTATTTTGAATACTTTCTTTCGAGGTAGCTTCTGAACACTCTTCCGCCGTCTGTAGGAAATGCAGGCAAGAGGTTGAGGATTCCAAGCAGTATATTTATCTCAAACATGAACTGGAATATCTGAGTAAGGATTCCCGGAGGCGTGAATACTACAAAAAAGCCAAACAGCAGGCCTAGGAATATGCTCATCAAAGGCCCTGCCACTGCTATTTTGAATTCGACATCCGGCTTGAGGTTGGTATCATCTAGAACAGAAAGGCCTCCTATGGGCAGGATAAGAATTATCTTGCTTACTTTTACCCTGTGGTGCAATGAAGTTATTGAATGAGCTAATTCATGAAGAAGCACTGCGGCAAGCAGAAGAAGCATAAGGAGAAAAAGGTAAGGGCTTACAAGTAAGAAAAGCAAAAGGAAAAGTACGGAAAGCCAATGGAGCTCTATGTCTACTCCAAACAGCCTTCCTATTTTTGGCGATTGCATAAACTAATTTCGTTGAAAAGATTATATATCCTTTCTTGCCTATCTTCTTGTGGAAATTCGCTTCCTATACGATCTTCCAGGAGTCTTGGTGGGCAGATACTTGGTTGTTGGTGATTTGCATATCGGTTTGGAGGAGCGCCTAGGAGAAAAAGGGATAAATTTTCCTAATCCGCACAAAGTGATTGCTAGCCTGATAACAAAATATTTCTCCATGGCTTCTGCATCAAGGCTAATTTTGCTTGGGGATATAAAGGAGTCTATAGGCTATCCGAGCAAGAGCGAGTATCTTGAGCTTCAAGAGCTTTTTTACGATCTGCGCAGCCTGCCTATAAGCATAGTAAGAGGAAACCATGATGCCCACTTGCAGGAAATTTTAGAAAGGCTAGGCTATGCCGTAGAGGTCAAAAAAGCGCTTATATTAGACAACCTGGCCTTTTTGCATGGCAACGCCTTGCCCAACGAAGAAGCTTTGGCTTGTTCTTACATTTTCGAGGCTCACGGCCATACTGCTTTGCTACATGCTGGCACCGAAGAAAAAGCTTTTCTGGTTGCGAAATCCGCTAAAAAGGAAGTAAGAGCTAAGCTTGTTTTGATACCTCCGATAAATCCGATAATTGCTGGAAATCCGATAAGTTTATCCACCGCTAGGCACATTCCCGCGTTTAGAAGCGGCTTGTTTGATTTTTACAATGCTTGGGTCTATACAAAAAGCGCAAAGGTAAAAGTAAAGAACGTTGTTTGATTATACGGGGTTTACTGGGAATTTTTTCTTTACTTCCTCGATCTCGGCCTTTACTGCTTCGTTCCAAGCGTCAAAGCCGTTTGGCGAAGCAGGATATTTGGCATAAAGCTCCATAAGCCTTTTCATCTTCCTTACCGCAAACACGAGGTTCTTGAACGCCTTCATGTTGGCTATGCCGCTTATTAGTTTTTGAGCAGCTTTGAATACCGAGAGCTCAGGGACCGCACCGCCATATGCAAGCGTCTTTGCCTCTTCCGGCGTTATGAAATGCTTCATTCCATAGTTAAGCATGTCGTTGTTCAATGACTGCAGGTAAACTCTAAATACTTCTAGAGCTCCGCTCTTGCTTCCATATTCTTTGTTGAACTCTAAGTTATATTTCCACAGAAATTCCATAGATGTATTGTTTGCAGCAACAGCCTCAGCAGCAATTTTACCTGCTAGCGTCCCTGCTATCATTGCCGGGCCTATACCTCCAGCGCTGAGCGGGTTTGGCATAGACATAGAGTCTCCTGCTCCCATGTAGTTGGCATAAACCAGACTATGCTGGTGCCTTCTTACTGATACCGACCAATAGCCTTTGCCGTTGTTATCAGATGTGTCTATGCTAGTATTGCTTAAAACTTTGTTGAGTGCAACATAATCATCTATAAGCTTGTGGAGTGTGTCGTTTGAGTTGAGGGCCTTGTTTCTTTTTTCCAAGCTTCTCCTCTCCACACCTATTCCGATGTTTACCCTGTTACTGCTTTTTGGGAAAACCCAGCCATAGCCTCCAGGAGCCCAAAGCTGGTTCAGGTGGATTAGCGCGTTGTGCGGGTCGTAGAAGTTTTCATCTTTTTCTGCAGGGGTAAAGCGTAGAATGTATCTACCTGTGGACTCGATATCCTCTATGCTTATCTCTCTTTCGATGTATTTGTTTTGAGGAAGCCTTCTTCTAAGTGTGCTCGCCATTCCTAGAGCATCTATTACGATTTTTCCCTTTATCCTAAATTCCTGTTTTTTGTCATCTTTTCCAAAAACGCCTTCGAGCTTGCCATCTGAGCCTATGATAGGGCCTTCGACTTCGTAGCCTTCTCTAAATTCTGCGCCTGCCTTTATTGCTTCTTCTAGCAGCCTTCTTGCTAGCGCAGGCCTGTTTAACGAATAGCCCTCACCTTCAAACATTATCTTTGTCTGCAAGTCAGGGCTTAGCGCATATACTCCGTCTACTTTCAAGTCAAGCTCTTTTTCTGTGAGCACTATGCCGAGCTTTTCCTTTATGAAATCTATGTGGGATTTTGCTACGGCATCGCCGCATACCCAGCCCCAGTTGGTTTTTTTGCCAACTTCTTCTCTTTTGTTCCTGTCAAGCAATAGGGTCTTAGCGCCGCCTTTTGCAGCGGCTGTTGCAGCAAGTGTGCCGGCTATGCCTCCTCCAGCAACTATAACGTCATATGCTTCTTCCAAAAACTCGCCTCTAATCCCTTATTACCACGATAGGTATTACTCCTGCTTCAAACTCTAGTTCTGCAAGCCTCAACGGATCTCTAACATCCTTGGGCACTTCTATTAAAGGCGGCGCGCCATAAGCTAGCTGAAGCGCTCTGGCACCTATTATCCTGGCCTTCTCAAATCTCGTATACTCCACAAAACGCACCGTGAGAAAATAGGCGATAAGATAGTATATATTCAGTTAGATAATTTTAAAATAGTTTTGCAAAGAAAGTTAAAACGTGCCTAGTCTTATATCTGTGGCGGATCTTTCCAAGGAGGAGCTTCTCGGTCTAATTAAAAAAGCGGCCGAGTTCAAGAAGTCATTCAATGCTGGAAAGGCAAACGCTTTGCTTCAAGGCAAGTTTGTAGGACTGATATTTGAAAAGCCTTCAACTAGAACAAAAATCTCCTTTTATGTTGCAGCCGAGAAACTAGGCGCCCACGCCGTGTCGTTGCTAGCTAGCGAGCTCCAGCTGGGCAGGGGGGAGCCTGCTAAAGACACTGCTAGAATGTTTCCCGGATGGCTAGACATACTTGTTGCTAGAGTTTTTAAGCATGAAATGCTCGAAGAACTAGCAAAATTTTCCGGTTTGCCGGTCATAAATGCGCTTAGCGACAAGGAACACCCTACTCAGATAATCTCCGACTTGCTTACTGTGCAGGAATTCAAGAAGAAGC
>JAGDXZ010000020.1 GCA_023270015.1 Microcaldota archaeon
GCAGTATGTTCAGGGCTATGCCTTGGTATATGTTTTCATCGAAGTAAAGCTGCTCTACCGGTCTAACAAAAATTAAAGAGAAAGTTACAAAAAAGACTACAATGAAGGATACAATAATGACTGCTTTTTTGGATAACCCTTTAAGTTCGCTTACTAGGTCGTTTCTGCCTAAAATTATGCTTATTGCTAACCCTAGAAAAGAAAGGAGCACTGCCATTGTTATTTCATAGCCTACAAGCACAATATCTCTCCATCTCTATTTTATTTTGTTAATAGTTGCAGAATATTACATTTTTATAAATATAGCCGATAAGTGATATTATGGAAAAGCAGCCGCTTGATATATTGCCAGAATATGTTTTATTCGGGTCACAGGCGAGCTATGATAATGCTAAGGTAGTGGCTCTGCCTGTCCCTTACGATTCTACTTCATCATATAGATCAGGGTCTCGCGAAGGTCCTAAAGCGATAATCAACGCAAGCAGGTTCATAGAACCATTCAGCTATGAGCTAGGCTTCGACATAAGCAAGCGCGTTCCTGTCTACACAATGGACGAGCTTATGCCCGATTTCAGCTCGCCAGAACATATGATTGACAGGATCAAAAAGGAGGTATCTTTAATTGTAGAGGATAAAAAAGTGCCACTTCTAATAGGCGGAGAGCATACTATTGCGTTGGGTTCGCTGCAGGCATTAAAGGAAAAGAATGCTAATATTACTGTAGTGCAGTTTGATGCGCATAGCGATACTTATGAAGAGCTAAATACTACAAAGTACTCACATGGAAGTATTATGGCTCGCGCAAGAGAATTATATAGTAGTGTGTTCCAAGTCGGAATAAGGAGCATAGACAAAAGATCTTTTGACATTGTTGATAGGAAAACATTATTTTTCATAGACGACGTGCGGAGAGAGGGTGCAGACAAAGTAGGAAGTAAGATAAATAAGGCTTGCAAAGAGAATATTTATATTACCTTCGACTTCGATGTGCTAGATCCTTCAGAGATGCCTAGTGTCGGAACGCCAGAGCCTAATGGCCTAAAGTTTGAAGAGGTACTGGCAATGTTCAAGGAGATTGCTAAAGGAAAAAACCTAGTCGGCGCCGACTTCGTAGAATTAACGCCGATACCTAGCCTAGAGGCACCAAATTACCTTGCTGCAAAGTTAATATATTTATTTTTAGGAATATTTTTTGGATAAGATGAAAGTTATTGTGTTGCTTTTCTTGCTCTCTACGCTTGGAAGCGTATTTGCAGGTACAGTTGTATTAACAGGTTCATGTAAGACGTTGGTGCTAAATAACACTTTGAATTTTTCTCTTTTGAATTCAGGTAATGATTCTGCATATAGCGTAATTGTTGATCCACATATATCTCATGCACAAGTTATTGGCAATTATACGGCAAGTTTGCTTTCTCCAGGCTCTACGCTTAACTTTTCTATTAAGCTAACAAACGTTACTGCAAAAGGCACTTATGTAGACTATTTAATTGTTGCGTATCAGCAAGGCACTTCCTTTTTCTCTGTATTTTTCCCATGCTGGCTGGAGTTCGGCGTGCCAGCAACCTCCGAGCTGTTTGTGGCTGCAACTCCTTACTATGCGAACAATTCTGTTGAGCTGGTAAATGTCACGTTGATGAATGGGGGAGAGAAAAGCGTTGATGCAAACGTTTCTTTGCTGTTGCCGCCTGGAGTGCGTGCAGTAGGCCCTTCGCACTACTTGCTTATGATTTCGCCTGCTACCACATCGCATCTCCAATTTAAGATTGACATAAAAAGCCTATCTGGGGTTTCGCTTAACGGAGCGGTTTATGCATCGTATTACTTAAACAATATAAGCTTCGCCACGCGGCCAGACGTGTTTCTAATAGCTCCCATGCCTGCAAAACACTATCCTGTTGGATTGTTTATTCTTTACGGAGCTGTAGCCGTTATAGTTATATTTGGCTTGTTTGTGCTCTTTATTGCATTGAGGAACAGGAAGCGAAGGCAGCATAAGCCTCAAGAAGGGGTATAGTTTAGAAGCTCGTAATAGGTTACGTTGTAGCCGTTCATAGTTTTTGCTGTGGCGAGGACTTTCGTCTTGAAGCTGTTTAGCACTGCTTGGCATATGCCACTATGCTGCGGCGGTACTGTGCACCAGTAACCGTAGTCGAACACGAAGCACCTGAATTTTGAGAGCTCGCTTGCTATTGTTTGGTTGGCGCCAAAAATGTAGCCTTCCTGCGCTGAGGCTCTGCCAACCTCGTACCATATGTCTGGTGTCGAGCTAAAAACTAGGCAGTTTGCTGGCACTTTGCTGTACATATTGTAGAAATCCTGCATTACTGGATATATTTGCCCTTGCTGTGGCATTTGGCTTGGAGGCAAGGTAACAACGTCGATTAAACGTGCAAAAGGATAAACGAAAAATATGATAGCAAGCAGTGTAATAATTAAATAATTGGTTTTTGCGTTCCATCTTCTAATTTTCATCATCATGCTCGAAAGTTTGTATACAGCATATGCTGCCAATAGGCAAACGCCAGGCAAAATTTGTAGCATAAACCTAACATCTACTCCGAAGGTAGCATAGCCTGCATAAAAAGAGGTGTAGAATAGGAAGTACATAAGCGGCCAAAGGCCCAAGAGTGCAAGTATGCCAAACCTGTTTGCTTTGTTTTCAAAAGCTAACAGCACCGAACCAAGTAATGCAAGAGGCGTAACGAAGATAGAAAAGGCTACTGGATAAAACTGCCTGCCGTTGATCAGCCCCATTACGTAGTCAAAATTTATAGGGATGAATGACTTGAAGTTAGAAATAGAAATTACGCTTTGTCCAGGTGCCTGGCCGTAGTTTGTACTACCCGGCTGCAAGGTCAATTGCATTTCTATAGCCAAATAATGGAACTGCGGAAATAAAAGTACCAGTGCCAATAATAGCAGTGCGAGAGTTTTTTCGTCTTCGGAAACAACCTTCTTGATCTCTTTTATCGTTTTGCCAATCGTGTTTCTTATGCTATTTTCGCTAAACAAGAAAGTCAAGAGCATGAAAAGCGGAATAAGTAATATTGCTTCTATGCGCATATATGCCGCAAGTACCATGCTGAAAAGAAACATGGCAAGCGTATGCCTGTTCCTGTTCTTTGCAAATACTGCAAAAAAGAAGAAGGCGAACGTGGCGAGCATCATGAAAGGAAGGTCTATGTCAGCCATGCTTCTGGACCATATGAAAAGTTCTGGCGATAGGGCAAATGCAAATGTGCCAAGCACAGCAAGCCCCTTGTTTTCGAACAACGCGCTGGCGAGAAGAAAAACCGCCACTATGCTTAGCGCCCCAACAAGGAGCTCAAGGTTGTATGCAGTTGCAGTGCCTATGCCAAAAAGGGCAAAAGCCATTGCTATAAAAACGCTCCAGCCTACAGGGTCGTGGTAAAGCGCGTTTGCATAGCACTTGTCCACATACGCGGTGCCAAACTGGCACCAGAGCGCGTTGCCATGGTGCAGTATGTTCAGGGCTATGCCTTGGTATATGTTTTCATCGAAGTAAAGCTGCTCCGTAGGCTTTACAAACAGCAAGGAAAAAGAAACGAAGAATGCCAGTATAAGAAAGAGGGCAATAACCGAATATTTGTTTACTGCTTTTCTCAATTCGTTAGTCAGGTCTTTCCTGCCTAAATATATTGAAACTATAAGGAGCAAAAAGGTGGCGCTTATTGCAATTGTGGTTTCATAGCCAATAAGCATCTAAACCTCCTTGTTTTCTACATAAAAGCCCTCGATAAACATGTACTTGGTTTTTGTCTTTTTCATCGTCTCAAGAGCGTCTTCAGGCGTTCTTACAATTGGCATGCCGTGTATGTTGAAGCTTGTGTTGAGTATGACGCCATAGCCTTCAAGCTTCTTTACGTGCTCTATAAGCTTTCTGTATTCCTTGTTCTCTTCACCTACCATCTGCGGCCTGGCCGTGTTGTCCACATGCACGACTGATTTCATCTTCTCAACAGCTTCTTTCTTTACCTTATACGCCATTGTCATGAACCTGTCATAGCCTTTTACGTCTTCCAGAAGCCTTTCTGATTCTTCCTTTAGCATTGATGGGGCAAACGGCTGGTACCATTCTCTCTGCTTCACGTAGAGGTTTAGCTTGTCCTTTGCAGTTTCTGAGCCTGCCTTAGCAAGTATGCTCCTGTTGCCAAGCGCCCTAGGGCCATATTCCATTCGCCCTTGGAACCAGAATACATACTCATCCTTGTTTATCAATTCTGCAGCGTGCTTGGCAGCATCACGGTCATATTCAAAGTAAACTCCTTTCTCCTTCTTAAGCACCTCTTCAACTTCTTCTTTTGTAAATGAGTCTCCAAGGTAGGCGTCGGGGAAAGAGTAGTTGCTTATTCCGTTCAGTAGGTAGTTTACATACATCGCAGAGCCCATCGCTATGCCGCCATCGCCCATGTGTGGAAAAACAAACCAATTCTTTACCTCTTCAAGCTCTCTTATCTTCATGTTCGCTTTAACATTGGAGAAGATGCCCCCTGCCATGGCCAAATTATTCATGCCATAACGCTCCAATGCGTTCTTTGCCAATTGCGTAAGAACATGCTCAGTCAGTTGCTGTGCAAAGTAGGCAAGCTGCTCCCTAGGTGTTGACCAGGCTATGCCCTCCAAAACGCCGTACTGCCTGAGAGGGCCGTACTTCGCCTTGAGCGTTAAGCCCTCTACCCTTATGAAATCCTTCAGCTTGTTTTCCTCAAATTTGAAAGGATAGGAATAATCAGCCATTGCCATTACTTTGCCTTCGTCTTCCAGCTCTCGCATGCCTACAAGGTTAGTTACCTGCTCATAGAGTATGCCTATAGAGTCCCTAGCAGGTATTGCGTGCCTTCTTTCGAGCTTGCCGTTTTCAAATGTGCTTATGCTGCCACTAAGCCCGTCGCCATAGCCGTCTAGTGTGAGAATCAATGCCTCTTTAAAGCCTGATGCAAAGGCAGCTGTCGCTGCGTGAGCCGTGTGGTGGTCTACAGTATAAAGCTTGAATTCTTTAAAGCCCATGTGTTTCAAGTGCTTTGCTACTACTGCTTTGCTTATTGTTGCACAAAGGGGCAGCACGCCTATTGTATTTTCCAAGTACTTTAGCCTATACTGGAGCCCTCTGGTTTTGTACATTATGCCCTCTATTCCTTTTTGCGAGAGTTTTCTCCTTCTTAGCTTGTAATACCTCTCCATCTGGTATGGAAACACCCTAGATAAGGTCTTTGCAAACTCTACGGTTGGAAATGCAACTACCTCTATGTCCTGGGGCTTTATGCCTGCATATCTCAATGCCGCATTTATGGAGTTGGTTGGAAATCCAACTTCAAGCTTTCTTTTTGTATATCGCTCTTCATTAGATGCAAATACTATTTTGTTATCTTCCAGGAGCGCCGCTCCAGAGTCGTGTCCGTCCCAAATACCGAGAATGTACATGCAATCAGTCTACTGCTTTTTCAAGCATTTTAACAGAGCTTTCAGCATCGAGCTCTGCTTGTATGCCTATAGGTACTGTTGTAATGTATCTTCCGTGGCAGCATGAGAAGTCTATGAATGAAGGCTTCTTTATCTTCTTTGTAAGTATATCTATGATAACATCGCTTATAGACGAGGTAACAAAAGCATCTACTGAAAGATCTTCAAGCAGATAGGATGTGGGATTGAATGCACTCATCATTCTGTCTATGGCTTCGTGTGGAAATTCTCCAAAGAACACGCCAGAAGCCTCGTTGAATATGCCTCTTATTACCAATGACGTTAATATATTATCAACCATCCAAGATGGAACATCTGAATCTTCCAAGAAGAGAAGCGCATTTTGTGTGCTGGGCATGAATTCGGTGTTTGCTATCAAAGACACCATGCTCATGTTGCCGCCGATTATCGTGCCTTTTGCTTTGCCCTCTATGACTGTCTTTGCCCATTTTGTCTCAGCAGGGTTTTTGAGCTCAAGCATCTCACCGTCTTTTACCACCTTCAGTAAAGTATCCCAATTGTATGTCAATATGCTATTATCTTTTTCAAGCAGGTCTATGAACATCGGGCCTTGGAAGCTAACCAAGTGCGCCTTTTTCAAAAAGGCTAATTGCAACAAGGTAAGATCACTATAGCCTACGAATATTTTCGGATGGTCCTTAATCACATCATAATCTATTATGCTTAGCAAGTCTATGGCGCCAGCCCCGCCACGCAGTGCTATTATCGCATCGACATCATCACTTTTAAATGCGTTTTCAAGCTCTTGTTTTCTAAGGTAGTCTCCGGTTGTGAAGAAGCTTGTCGGTGATGCATGTGTTATGCTGGGTGAAAACACTACCTTAAAGCCTTGCTTTTGCAAAAACCTTATTCCTGTGCTTATCTCGACATCTCTAAGCAGGGAAGATGGTGCAATAAACTTGATGGTAGAGCCCGGTCTAAGTGCTGCAGGTTCAAGTTCATACATGTTGTTAGTTGTAATTTTAAGGTATTTATCTCTTTTCCCTAAGCAAATCAGGATCAGAAGTAGAAAAAGCGGTGTGCATTTTCATAAACAGTAAACAACTTAACCTTTAAAAATATTGGCCCATCGAAATTTTAGCATGGCGTTAAAAGCAATTGTTACCGGAGGAGCCGGGTTTATAGGCTCGCATATAGCAAGGAGGCTTGTGGAGCAGGGAGCAGAGGTTACTATAATAGATGACCTCTCTACTGGCAATTTAAACAGCATAAAAGACATAGCAGGAAAAGTGAATTTCATACAAGGCAGGTCTGGGCTAATAAGCAGGCTACCAGCTGTCGATGTGGTATTTCATGAGGGCATACCTTCTTCCACGCCCATTTATAGGAATGACAGGAAAAAGGTAGCAGAAGCAATAGATGACTTCATAGAAGTGCTAGAGTATTGTACAAAGTCAAATGCCAAGCTCGTGTTTGCATCTTCCTCCTCTATTTACAACGGGCATCAGCCGCCACACAGAGAAGACATGCTGCCTTTGGTCAAGGACTATTATACAGAGGCGAGATACTCGATGGAGAGGCTCGCCCAGCTTTACCACGACATGTCAGGCCTGTCTTATGTTGCTCTTAGGTATTTCAGCGTATATGGCTATAGGGAAGAGCACAAGAAAGGCTTTGCCAACATGATATCGCAAGCCCTTTGGAAAGCCTTGCTCGGCAACGAGCTTACTATTTACGGTGACGGCTCGCAAAGGCGCGATTTCGTATTTGTAGAGGATGTTGTAGATGCAAACTTGCAGGCTTATGAAAGGAGTGTAGAAGGAGTATACAATGTTGGAACAGGCAACTCCTTGTCTTTTAACGAAATGATTGAAAAGGTAGAGGAAGTAACAGGCAAAAAGCCTAAGGTGAACTACGTGCCCAACCCGTTAAAGAACTATGTTGATGTGGTTGAGGCGGACACCGAAAAAATGAAAGGCGAACTGGGCTTTGTGCCAAAAACAAAGCTCGAAGAAGGCATACAGGCAGCCTATGCCCATTACTCCTCTTTGCCTAAAGAAGAAATTCCAAATATACCATAGCACAGGATTATAAGGCTACTTTTCAATTATTTGAATAGTGCTTGAATGCTCTCGTCTAAGCATTTTATTTCCCTAATCATACCGACGTGGAACGAGGAGAAGAATATAGGCAAGGTAATAGAAGGGGCAAAGGCGGAGCTTGACAAAATAGGGTATCCATATGAAATTATAGTAGTTGACAAATACTCTAAAGACAAGACTGTGGAGATAGCGAAAAGGCTAGGGGCTAAGATAATATACGATGCCCAAGGCAAAGGCTCGGCGCTCGTAAAAGGAATGAAGGCCGCAAAAGGGGATATTCTAATATCAATGGATGCTGACCTTTCAAACAGGCCTTCTGAGCTAAAGCTGCTTGTTGACGCTATAGACATAGGCTATGATGTCTGCCTTGGCTCAAGGTTCATAACAGGCGGCGGCTCAGAGGACATGCCGCTGATAAGAAAGTTGGGCAACAAGTTCTTTGTTATGCTTGTCAATCTGTTTTTTAAGGCCCACTACACCGACATGTGCTACGGCTATCGCAGCTTTGACAAGAAAGCCTTCAACAAGCTTAGCCTGAAAGAGAAAGGTTTCGGCATAGAAACAGAGATGAACATAGAAATAGCAAAGAAGCATCTAAAGGCAATAGAGGTGCCAAGCTTCGAGAAAAAGCGCGCACACGGCGTCGGAAACCTCAAAACATTCAGAGATGGCTATGTGATATTGAAGACCATACTCAAAAACATTTTTAGAAAATAGATATGCTTAAAAACAGGGAAATGCAAAAGTAAAATTAGGTGGGTGGTGGTGGGCTTCAGGGCACAGGCAAGCATTGAATACCTTATGGTATTCATATTTGCAATAGGGATAGTGCTTGCTGTCTATTACCTCTTTTTTGCTTCAGCAGCCTCTATGGCATATCTTGCTCCCCAGTCCTGCTCATTTGCCGGTGGCGTTACATGCCACGGCTTCGTTGTTGCGTCAAATGCAACCTCTTCAGTCATCGCCCTTCTCGGCAGCAACGCCAATCCTTATGAAATGAAGTCGCTAAGCATGCAGGTATATGCAGGCAGCTCGCCGTCGAGCATATCCTGCTCGCCAAAGGTCATAGCGCCTGGTGCGCCTTTCATGTGTTTCGGTGTGCTTGCAAACAGGCTCAGTGTAGGTTCTTCGGTATCTGCTAAGGTTATTGCAAATGCGCAGTACTGCCCTCTTGACAACTGTGCAGGCAGCATAAGCGAAAGCTATGCAGGGAGCATAAATGCCTATGTAACGCCTTTTTCAAAGCCTAAGTACGGCATAACGCTGAGTACGCCGGTATATGCCAAGCCCAATACCTATGTCAATGTCAATCTTGATGTGTTGGGCCACAACTTCTCAGTAGAGAAGGTAATCATAAACGGCGCCAACGTGTCGAGCATTGCATATTCGCCTTATGCCTATTTTGTCAATCTGTCGCAGCAGAAAGGTTCTCAAAATTTGAGCTTGAGCGTGGCCTTCGCAGGCTCGCAAAGCAACGAGACAGTAACCCTTGCTTCTAACTCAACAAGCATGTACTGTTCGTTAAACCAGACAAACCTGCTGCTCGAGCTCATCCTTACTGTCTACTACTCTCAATTCATAACCTATCCAAGCAACATGACGCTGTTTAACTGCCCTGTTTCAAATGGCTATGTTTACTGTGCAAGCAATTCTAGCGCGTATTTTGCGACTCTGGCAAATGCTGAGCAAGGAGTATGGAAAGGCTCAAACCCTGTGCCGACAAGCAACGCCGTTTTTGCCTGCATAGTGTACAATTCCCAGCTCTACTGCTTTACAAGGACTCTTGCATATGTAGCCAACGTCTCGAGCAAAGGAATAGGAAGCTGGTCTAGCACGCAATACCCTGTGGCATTGAGCATAAGCCCTTGCACATACTCTACTTCTTAGCTGCGCTCACTATCTTTATTACATCGTTGTTGCTCAGCAGGTAATCTTTTCCTATTCTTGCCTTTGTTTTTGCGTTTATCGCATAGAGCATATTTGTGGCAAGCTCGCTGTGTATCTTTTCAGCAAGGTCTTTTGCGGTAGAGCCCTTCTTGACAAGCAACGCGTCTGGCAGCACGTTGCCGTTGTGGTCTGTGTACTTGTTTTCATCCTCAACAGGATAAACCACAATATAGCCAAGGACTTCAAACACTGTCTTGTTTATTAGCTCTTGCACTCCAGTAGTATGGTATTTTGCCAAGTATTTTTGCATAAGCCTCAAGGCCTTTTCTTGCTCCTCGCTTAGCTTTCCTTTTATTTCAAAGCTTCCGCTTCCTGGGGTATATGCTATGTAGCCGTTCTTCGCCGCATTTCTTAGTGCAAGCTCTATGGCACCAGAGCAGCCTATTACTTCGTAGCCCTCAAGCCTTTTGCGCAGGTTTTCTAGAGCTTCTATTGAGCTCATGTCTAATTTGTTTGCAGCTATTACCGTGGGCTTGCTTATCCTCATTAGCGTATCAGAAAATTTGTACGTATCTTCCTCATTCCAGTCTATTCCGTTAAGTGACAGGAAGTTTGCCTCAGCCGCCTTTCTTATCTGTTCAAGGCTGATGTTGAAGCCTGAAAGCACCTCTTTTATAGCTATGTCGCCATCTTGCCTTCTTGCAATGCCTTTCATATGCTTTGCCAATATGCCTGCAAGCCACCTTGCAAGCTCGTCCCTCACCATGTCCACTTCCTTTGCAGGGTCGCAGCCATCGCAAGGATTGCCGTATTCATCGGTCTTTCCGCTCAGGTCAACAACCTGTATGAGCGCATCTGCTTGAATTAGGTCATTAAGGAATTGGTTGCCCATTCCTTTTCCAAGGTGCGCTCCAGGCACTAGCCCGGCAACGTCTATTACGTTGACAGGTATTTCGCGCGTGCCGTTGTTGCAGATCGAATTTCTGGGATTGCACTTTACCCCAAGCTCGGAATCTACACACTTTGTGGTGACATATGCAACGCCATAGTTCGGGCTTATAGTTGTGAAAGGCCTATCTTCTATCTTTGCGTTTACAAGGGTCATGGCTGAGAATATTGTGCTCTTGCCCTTGTTCGGCGCGCCAATAATCCCTATAAGCATTAAATCCCCTAATCGAATATTCTTATCTTTACAGGCTTCTTATTCTTAAGCTCCCTGAAGAAATAATAAATAATGAGAAGGAATAGAACAACTATATTGCCTACTAGAAGGGATTCTCTTGGCATGCCGAAAAGAAATGCAAGAAGCAGGATTATGACCAAAACAGTGGAATATGGGTAGAATGGCGTCCTTATGTTTATCTTCCTATTCTGCCTTCTGAAATGAATCTGCGCGAGGGCGGTAATAAGGTAAGAAATCAGAAGCCCGAAGTTGCTTATTGAGGCTATTACATAAATGTTGCCAGCAAACAACACAGCAATTCCAATGAGTGACGCTAACCACACGCCGTTTACGGGCACGTCCTTTTCTTCGTCGTACTTTCTGAAGAATCTCGGCAAAAGGCCGTCTTCGCTAAGCTGATAAGAGATTCTTGCAGAGCTTAGAATCATTGCCAGCGCTGCAGAGGTAGTGGCAATAAGTGCGCCAACATCCACAAGTACAGCAATCCATTGTGGAGCCTTTGCGGAATGTAATGCGAAAGAAAGAGGGTCTGCAGTTATTCTATACGAGCTTGCTGGAGCGAGCATTAGCAAAGAGACGTCGATAAGGACATAAACTACAAGGCTTATTACTACTGAACCTACTATTGCCTTCTTCGCTCCTTCGCTACCACCTTTTATCTTGCTTGTAAAAGTGGAAATTGTTTGAAAGCCAGAGTAGGCAAAGAACACCGCAACGCTCGCAGCGAATATGGAGCCAAGCTCGAAGCCTTTTGCTGAGAAGTTAGAGGCAGTGGCTGAGAAGCCAGACCTGCTAGCGAAGAATATCGCAAAAGCTGCAAACAGCGCAAGTATGCTTAGCTTTATCGCCACTAGCACAAAGTCCGTCTTAGCCGCTTTGCTTATTCCAAGTATGTTGACAACTGCAAGCGCAAGTATGATAAGTATAGCAAAAGCCCTTGCATAGCTAAGCCCCACAAGGCTTGCAAGATAAGAGCCGAAGCCTAATGCAATGGCGCCTATTGCTGTAGCAAAGCTCATATACAGGGCTATGCCCGTTATGAACCCTATCTCGCTTCCAAAGGCGTTGTATGCGAAGGAGTATGAGGCCCCTTTTGCATAGGGCATTATAGACCCAAGCTCGCTCATTATCATTGCTAGGATCAGCGCTACAATACCAACGAGAATGAATGCCAGCAGCGAATAAGGGCCCGCGAGCGCCACGGCTGTGCCACTAAGCACAAAGATGCCAGCCCCTATTATGGCTCCAAGGCCTACTGCTGTGGCATTTCTTACGCTAATTTGCATATGCTTAAATACCATTTATAAAAATAAATACCATATTAATCTTGCAACAGCCTGTGACTATATGCGGGGGTGGCAGAGCTTGGTCAAATGCGGCAGGCTCAGAACCTGTTCCCTTTGTGGGTGCGTGAGTTCAAATCTCACCCCCCGCAGCTTTAGTCGCTTTAGCGAACTAGGTTTTGATATCTTTTTAAACATTTCCATTTCAATTATATTGGTGTTGAGATGGCAAGGGCTGAAAGAGCACAATCTGACTTTGATAGATACCTGGAATATAAGGCCAGGCACGGAGGCTGGATAACGTTCAGATCTATATACTGGGCAATCTACCTGCTAGTGATAGGTGGGCTCCTCGTCTACTACGGTGAGCGAAATCTGCCGATAACATGGACTCTGTTCTTTGGCACTGCCCTGATACTTTTGTCAGTAATGATAATAATATACGGTGCTGCAGAGTCTTTGCACCACAAGCTAATGAGAGTCCACGCCTGATCTAAGCCTTTCGTTTTTTGTTTAATTCTTAAATATCTTTTCTGCTAATTTTGTTTAGCTGTTTTTATGCGTTTGCCAAACATCTATGCGCACAAGAACCTCAAGTGGCTAATAGCAATACCCCTAGTCCTAATGCTTTTAGGCATTTACTTCTCTTTTCAAATTCCGCTTGACAGCTCCCTGCGCGGAGGAGTGAGCATACTTCTTGAAACAAATACCAACATAACCGCCAGCGAGCTTGCCGCAAAGATCTCCAGCTTTATGCATATTTCAGGCGTTGAGGTCTCAAGAAGTCCAGGAGGTTTTCAGATTACCTTGCCGATAAATCAGAGCCTGGCAGAGGCAAACAACTACCTTGCAAATTTCTATGCGGCGCAAGCAAACTACTCGACTGCGCAGCTAAACTACACGAGCCTTAGCCTAGCCTTGCATAACAGTCCAGGAAATGCAACTTTGCAAGCAGAGCTTGCCAACGCAACAGCGAGCATGAACAAGGCTATGCGCCAAATGCAGGAAAATGCTTCTGCGGTGTTTGCTGCATTGGCGCCTTTTGGAATAAAGCCAGGCAATTACTCAATTCCGCAGCTTCAGCAGGCTTTGCAGCAAGCCTATGCAGTTGCAAGCAAAAACTATGAAGACAAACTGCTCAGCGAGCTTCAGCAGATAGTGCCCTATACTTCTTATTCCTTTGAGGAGGTAACGCCGACTCTAGGCAAATACTTCCTCGGGCAGTTCGAGAACATCATAATCGTGGCATTTGTGCTTGTCTTTATCTCAGTATTCTTTGTTTTCAGAACTTTCGTGCCTTCTCTCACAGTTACTTTCGGAGCAGCAAACGACATGATAATAGCGCTCGGCGCGATGGGCCTTTTCCATATTCCTCTTGGGGTTGCGAGCATAGCCGGCTTGCTTATGATCATAGGCTATGCTATAGACACAGACGTGCTTACTGCAATAAGAATATTAAAGAGAAATGAGGGATCGGCGGAGGAGAGGGCATACGCCTCTATGAGAACCGGGCTTACAATGACTTTTAGCGCCATACTCTCGTTTCTTGTGCTTTTCATAATCTCTTTGATAGTCTATGTCCCGACCTACTATGAGATTTCAAGCGTCGTGCTCATGGGGCTTATTGGTGACATATTTACGACCTGGTTCGGCAATGCATCAATACTGCTGATGTATAAGAAAAGGAAGGAGAGGATATGAGGAATTACTTTGCAGATTTCCATATAGACCTGCTTATTTCATTGATAGTCTTGCTTGCAGTGCTCGATGTAGCTTACAAAGCGCCACACCTGGGAGTTGAGTTTATAGGCGGAACCCAAATACCTATTCAGCTCGCTCATGCTGTCAATCCTGACACTATGAGCACTTTGATCAGCACGCTGCAGCAGAGGCTTTCAACCTTTGGTTTGAAGCAGGTGACTGTGGAGGGCATAGGAAACCAGGAAGTATATGTCATAATTCCTTCTGTTTCAAAAAGCGAGATAGACACCATACTTTCGCTGATAGAAAGCCAGGGGGTTTTCCAAGGAGTTGTGAACGGCAGAGAGGCTTTGAATGGTAGTGGAATAGTGCCTGCCAGCATAGGCGCTATGCAGCCACAGGTTTCAAACGGCAATGTTACCTGGCAGGTTTCTTTCTTCATAACGCAGCAAGCAGCCGAGAAGTTTGCCAAGGTTGTTTTTGGCCAGGCTAACAAGCCTCTTTACATGTTCCTTGACAGGCCTACCGATGCAGTACTTTTGTTAAATAGCTCGCTTTTCGCATACGCCCAGCAGCACGGCGTCAACGCTACCGAGTTGATGAATGACATCTACGCAGTTACACAGCTAGGCAACAGCACAATACCTGTCAAGTTTTATAGCCCTTCGGCGCTTAACCAAACGCTATCTTTTCTGAATGCAAGCAGGAGCAAGTATTCCTTGCTCATCATTGCAAACAACGCTCCAAAGAGCCTGCTCAGCTACGCCTCTTCCCTCAACTACACAATAAGGCTTGTAACACCGCAGAACATTACTCCGGTGTTTACAACAATCTCTACTCCCACTTCAATCTCAACCATAATCGAATCATGGCCCGCTATTGGCCTTCTCTCAGCGCCCATTTTAAGCCCTAGCGTTACAAACGGCACAATTGGACAGAGCTATGAGATAAGCGGCACAGCGCCCCAAGGATTGAGCCTGCCAGCAAAGATGGCATATGCCGAGAATCAGACGCAGCTAATAACAAGCATACTCAAAGGCGGTGCTTTGCCTGTGCCTGTCGTAGCCGGCACGCCAACGACAATACCTCCAACGCTTGGCAAGCACTTTGAGATAATAAGCGGCGTTGCCTTGCTGATAGCGGTTATTGCAGTATCTATAGCCATTTCGCTAAGGTACAAAAGAGGCTTCCTGGTTTTGCCCATAATTTTCACAACCTTGGCCGAGCTTTTCATAATTGTCTCAATAATAGGTCTAATAGGCACAATAGACCTTGCAGCTGTCGCAGGCATGATCGCTGTGATAGGAACGGGCGTAGATGCCCAAATCATAATAACAGATGAGTTTATAGGAAAGCACGGTGACTACACCGACAAAATAAGGCTTAGCCACGCATTCTACATCATTTGGGCAGATGCCGCTTTGCTTATCATAGCCATGCTGCCTCTTTTCTTCTCAACCTCGCTCGTTCAGATAGTCGGCTTTGCAGAGTCGACGATGCTTGGCGTCTTATTCGGTGCGCTTGTCACAAGGCCTGCATATGGCGCAATGATAAGGAGGCACTTTGCCCAGCTGGAAAAGGAAAAGGAATAAGCAGCTTGGCACTGACGGCAAAGCTTTTTAATCAGCAAATGCATATGCCTATTATGTCATTTAGCAGGTTCATGGGCCTTAGCCTTACAGCGCTGAAAAGCAACCTTACAACTTTGCAAAAGCCGTTCAAGCTAAATTTTGCAGTCACCTATTGGTGCAATTCTAGGTGCTTAACCTGCAACATTTGGCAGATGAAGCCTAAAAACGAGCTGAGCATAGAGGAGATAAGGGCTTTTGCTGAGAAAAACAACTATTTCAAATGGGTCGAGCTTACAGGCGGCGAGCCGTTTCTGCGAAATGACATTGTGGAAATAGCAAAGGCCTTTGCAAAGAGCATGAAAAGCCTCTATGTGCTCACAATGCCAACTAATTCTTTGCTAAACCATGATGTGCTGCTGAATAGAATAGAGGGCATAGCAAAGCTTGGCATACCGAGGTTTGTGATAACGCTGAGCCTAGATGGCTACAGAGAGCTGCACGACAAGATAAGGGGCGTGCCAGGGAATTTTGACAAGGTAATGGCCATGGCCTCTTCACTGCATGAGCTAGAGTCAAAGTACAAAGGCTTTTCCTTCTTCTTCGGCTACACCATGAGCGTTTACAATGCGGGCCAGCTCGCCAAGACTATGCAGGAGGTTAAGTCAATTCTTCCATGGGTTGATGCCAACAGGTTCCATGTCAACGTTGCCCAGGTGTCTGATTTCTACTATGCCAACTCAGGTTCCAACTTTGCTGTTGATGCACGCGCGGCAAGCTCAGAAATAGAGTATTTGCTTTCATTGCGAAAGCCCACTCTTGATGCCGCACAAATTGTAGAGCAGGCTTTTCTCAAGAAGCTTGTTTTGTTCCTCAACACAGGCAAAAGGCCCATGCCTACAAGAAACCTTGAACTCTCCCTGTTTCTCGACAGCTTCGGCGATGTGTACCCGTCAATAATGTGGAATGAGAAACTTGGCAACATAAGAGAATCAGGCTATTCGCTAGATGGCATATTGGGCTCTGAGAGGGCTAAGCAGATAAGGGAAAAGGTAAAGAAAGGCGAGGAGCCAAATGCATGGACCTCATGCGATGCTTACCAAGCGCTTGTTAGCAACATAGGCCATCTTTTATGAAAACATTAAATTATTTTTCATTGAATAAATTCTTGATTGGATGCTTCTTCCTTTATTTATGCTTGCAACGATTCAAACTCTTTCAGCTTTGAACAGCAACCAAACTATTTTTCTCGGAAGTGGCAACTACTCCTTAGCATTTTCAGCCAATACCTACAACTGCAAAGTAGTGTGCAAGCAAGGGGCTATAATCGACGGTGTTGTATTTGGAAATGGCACATTCAACAACACTTTGCAAAACTGCACGCTCTTTGGCAATGTGCTAAGCATGCACAACGCTGAGAACAACCTGCTCAATGCCACAGGCAATTATTCGCTTGCTTTTGCTGACAATTCCTCAAGCATAGCCATAGGCCACTTCTTCCACCTGCTTGTCCTAAACCAGACAGGAGGCTATTCAGTAGCGAGGTTTATAGAGATACTTCCAAAAAGGCTTGCCGATGCAGCTCCGTACCTTATAGCGATGTATGTGCCTATGTCCAAAGTCTATGCCGCTGCTAAGCAAAACAACATAACTCTGCCAAACTGGGGGCTGCAAACAAATGCGAGCTCTAACGGCTCAACAGTGTTTCCTATAGAAAGCGAGTTGATATACAAAGGCAAGGTCATAAACTTTAACCCCTATTTGTACTATACTCCATATTCTGGCTATGACGAAGTCTCAGAGACAACATTCAATGCAAGCTCAAATGTGGTGTATAAGCCGCCATACATGGCCCCCTCAAGCATGTATTTCGACGAAATCTTTCCAGCAGGCAAGCCCATATATTGGAATTTTACCGTAAGCCTTTTCAACAAATCCTCAAATATTTTTGAAATGAGGAATTCGCCACAGAGCTTTCCAAATGGAACGATAGTAGCAACCTATCACAACATCACCAATGGCACAGTGTCGTACTATGCCGGGGTCCAGAAGCCTGGCACGTACGCCTTCTTGGGCATGTTCTTCACACCTTACGACCACGAAAACACAACTTCGCCTTTCTACTCGGTTGGCTTGGCATACTGCTCCGATGTGCAGACTATACACCTTCCAGGCTATTACCCGTTTGTATACAACTCCCTTACTGCCTTTCACGTTTTTTGGAGAACAGATAAGCCCTGCAACATAGGCGCCAGCATAGTGGAAAGCAATGTTACAATCAATTGCAAAGGAGGCTACGCCAACGAAACAAAGGTGGACTTTGTAGTGGAAAATGCAAATAACGTCACCATAGAGAACTGTAGGCTTTACGGAAACGGAATAGCTGCAACAAGCTCTCAGGTCAGAATTCTCAACACTACCTTCATAGCCACAAATAACAGCAGCGTGGCAGTTGTTGCAAACAACTCGGCAATAATAATGCGTAACGTCTCCTTCGAAGGCTTTTCAAACCTCCTCAACGTTACAGGCAACCTGAAGATAGAAAAAGCTCCAGCGAACTCCAACGCCTCAGCCACCAGCTCAATTTCAAGCATCAGCACTTCTATCGCGCCAACTTCTACAACTGCATATGCCCAGCCTTATCCTAGCTCTTCTTCACACGAAGGCTTAGCTGTTTTTTCAGCCTTTGCTCTGCTTGGGTTGCTGCTAATTGCCGCCTCTTTTATTCTGAAAAGAAAGCAAAGAAGGAAAAGGATTAGTAAAAGACCTTGATGTCTCTGGCACCTAGCTCTACATGCTTGCCAGTAATTTTTATCTCTTCCCCGCAGAATTTGCACCTGTTATGCTCATCTAAATTCCACGCTGTTATTTCAAAGCCTGCCCTCTCTATTACCTTAGCCCCGCATCTTGGGCAGTATGTGCTTTCGTAAGGATTGCCTGGGGCATTGCCTATATAGACATAATCCAAGCCATTTTTCTTTGCAACCTGCCAATGCTTGAGCAGCGTGGAGTAAGGTGTTGGCGGCAGGTCCTGCATCTTGTAATCAGGGAAGAAGGTTATGAACTGCAGAGGCGTATCTTTGCCTAGCGTATCCCTTATCCATTTTGTAAGAGCGTCGCAGTCCTCTAGAGAGTCTCCAACCTGCGGCACAACAAGGTCTGTTATCTCTACATGAATGCCTGCATGTTTCATCTCTACCAGCGCCTGCTTTATGGGCTCTACGCTCGGAACTGCCATGTACTTGTTTGCAAACTTCTCGCTGCCGTTGCCTTTGAAGTCCACTACCGCAGCATCAATAAGCCCCTTCATCTGCTCTATTGCTTCTTTTGTCAAATAGCCATTTGTCACAAAGACGTTGAAAAGACCTTTCTTATGAGCAAGCTTCGCAGCATCAAGCGCATATTCTATGAAGATAGCAGGCTCGTTGTAGGTAAATGCAAGGCCCTGGGCCCCTTGCTCTATAGCCATGCCTACAAGCTCCTCAGGCGATAGCTCATAGCCCTTTATTTCCTTGTCTTTTGATATGTTGTGGTTTTGGCAGAACATGCAGCCAAAGTTGCAAGAAGATGTGCCTACCCCGAGCACGTAGCTGCCTGGCATGAAGTGGAAAAAGGGCTTTTTCTCTATTGGGTCTAGCTGAATAGCTGCTACCAAGCCATAGTTGTCAAGGTAAAGCTTTCCATCCCTGTTTGCACGCACATAGCAGAAGCCTCTTGAGCCCTCTGGTATTTTGCAATATCTTGCGCAGGCTAAGCATTCAACCTTGCCATCTTGCAGCTGCCTGTATAAACGAGCCTCTTTTTGCACGATAATATGATGCTTAGCAATTATTTAAGCATAAGCTTTCGCAAATGTCAAATTTGGTTTGCACATTTGACGATGAATATATGCATATTAGCAAGCGAGCGGGCATAGCTTTTTAAATTTAGCATTTGTTAATTAGCAACAGGTAGTTAGATGAATACACGCAGAGTAAAGAGGATTGCGGTATTGGCTGGCGCCTTGTTGATGGGCGCAGTTATCGCAGGACCAGTTTCCTTTAGCAACATACCGATCATAAACAGCGCAGGTC
>JAGDXZ010000006.1:0-17242 GCA_023270015.1 Microcaldota archaeon
AGTGCTGCACGATTATGCCCTGAGAAAGCTGGAGAAGTGGTATTTCGAGGACGGGCCTCTGATTTTTGAGCAGTAGAGGCGCCCTTTCTCGTGCAAAAGCGCACGGCACCGAAATGCCAAAATTCTAATTCCGTTTCCTTTTCGTCTTCGTGTGAGCTTAGCAAAACCAATGCTTATCTGATGATGTTTAAGAAAAAGGTTTAAATACCATCATATAGTCAGATATAGTGTAAACAGGTGACTTTCCGTGAAATTCAAGATAATAATCGAAAAAGACGAAGATGGAGTTTATATCGTCAAGGTGCCAGATCTGCCTGGTTGCGCCACCGAAGGCAAGACGAAAAAGGAAGCTATGAGAAACGCAAAAGAAGCAATACAGGCGTATCTGGAGATGCTTAAAAAGCATAATGAGCCGATTCCCGTAGGGATAGCGCATATAAGCGTTTCTATTTGAACTTTGCATGTCAAAGCTTAAATTGCTTGATTATGATAAAGTCTTGAAAGCTCTTTCTAAAATAGGCTATGTACCAAGCCACAGGAAGGGAAGCCACATAGTTCTTTACCTACAAAACAAGCAGGCTTATTTCAAGCTCTATGGGGTCAGGGATCCTGAGCACATGATAGTTGTACCAGCTCATAAACCACTTGCTAGAGGAATGCTAAGGGTCATAATAAAAAATGCAGATCTTTCTGTCGAAGAGTTTTATAAGCTATTGGAATAATAGAGTTTGTCCAATAATTAAACTACAGTGCCACTAATGCAAAAGTTCTAAAAGCCCCGGGGTGCATACTGACTTTTGGCGATCAGTATGCATACAACCAAAAGAAATTGGAATTTATATAACCAACGGTTGGTTGACCGTGGCAGGCCTTTCACCTATCTTGGCCATGCGATTCGTAAGAATAGGGAAGAATTGTCTGAACTCAACGATGGAAAAGTAGGCCATCCATACATCTATTCCAATATCATTATCTTATCAGGGTTTGCGTTAAAATGCACATTCAAGCTCTCCTACAGGGCAACCTAAGGAATGTTGAGTGACTATGCAGGGTTAATCGGCATGCACAAAATTCCTAATTTTAGAACAATACAATATAGAATCTCGCAAATGAAAAAAGAAGGCATAAAATTCATGATCTACAGAAGCGACAGCATAGACGTAATAGCTGATTCTAAGACATTCTAAAATTTAAAAATCACTAAGCTTAAATATTTTGTTTACTAGTTGATATTGGGCGATCAGATGGTGAAGCTGTTTGGGCTCTTTGGCAAAAAGGACGCATCAGAAGCAGTTACTAAGGAGGTGCCATATAGAATAATGTCCGAGTTTGTGCCATATCGACTTTATGCAAACAGAAAGAACAGCGTCAGGATGTTTATAAGGGTAAAGAACCTGACAAACGAGCCTACGCTTACCTCGGTGGTTGTTGAAGTGCCCAAAGGGCTAAGCCTGGATGATACAGGCATAACAAAGGAAAAGGAACTTAGGCTAGGAATGCTCGCGCCTGGCGAGGAAAGGCAAGTTTTTGCTGATGTTTTTGGTGATGCTGGAACAGATAAAGGCGAATACACGCTCTCGCTAACTGCGTTTATCCACTATCTTGACTATGGCCATGTGCTGAACGCAGTAAGAAAAAGGGCAATACTGGAGGTTAGCTAATCAGCCTTGAAAGAATTCTTCTATGTGGCTTTGCCTTATCTCCTGCAGCGTGCGCCACTTCTGCCTCACGAAGTTTTGAAATTCTGCGTTGGAGAGGTTGCTTTTCAAAGCCAGTCTAGTGCGCTTGTCAGAAGGATAGCCTGACCCGAAGTCTATGCCGATCTCCTGCTTTATCCTTTCGATCTCCCTGTCCCTGACGACCTTCGCAATTATGCTCGCTGCTGAAACTATAGGATAGCGCACATCTGCCTTGTGCTCAGCTATGACCCTAATAGGCTCCTCTTCTGCCTTTACCTTGACGCCCACCGAAGCCACAGGCTTTTTGGCATACATGCTTATTCGCGTAGCGAACCTTCCAGGTATGACATCGGGAGAGTCTATGTAGAGCTTGGAAATGCGAGAGTTGAGAGAGTCTAGCAGCTTTGAAAAATGCATTGCTTCGAGCTCGTTCAGCGATATGCCGTCTCTCATAGCCACGTTTATCTCCTCGTTAGTTATCACGTAGTAGCCTATCTCCTCTGCAATCTTGTATATTTCTCCAAACAAGAACTCGCGCTGCCTCGGAGTAAGCTGCTTTGAATCCCTAACGCCTATGTCTGCAAGCCTCTTCTCCTTGTTCTTGCCGATCGCCACTAGGCTTACGACAAGTGGACCTATTACTGACCCTCTCCCTGCCTCGTCTCCGCCTGCTATTATGATGCTAACACCAAAAGAAGAATAAGCGCCAAAGTATTTATTCCTAACACTATTCAGAAAGAAAAAGAGAAAAGAAGGTCAGGCAAGGCCCTTCCTGTCAACGATAATATAGTCGTTTACCGCCATCACGCTCTCATACGGTACCCTTAGCTTGCCTTCCTTAACGTCAAGCTTCTTTACGAAATCGCTGTCAGGATTTGGCTCTACTACCAAATGCGTGAGCTTTCCTGTCACCTCGTTAAGCTCAGCATCTAAAAACTTGCCTATGTCTATGCCGTCTGACGTTATTACCTCCTTGCCAATAAGCTGCTCCGCAATCACATATTTTACCATTTTACCACCGGTCTCCTCTTACATTAATCTCAGAAAAGCTTAATAATGTTTTACTTCGAAAACGCTTGTTATATTTCTAGACTCCTCAGCTTTAGGATGCGCTAAAGTACGTGCAAAAATGTGCAAGTAACAATTATTAAATCTGAATGATACTTCTTATTTGTGGAGAACTCAAAGATAGCAGAATTGTTTGAAGAAATTGCAGACATGCTTGAGCTCGATGCCAAAGCAAACAGATTCGAGCCGCTTGCCTACAGAAAGGCCGCATTGACAATAGGCACAATGCAGCAAGACGTTGCTGAGATATACGCAAAGGAAGGCATTGAGGGCCTTACCAAGCTTCCCGGAGTCGGCAAGACTATTGCAGAGAGGATTGTTGAGTACCTCAAAACAGGAAAAATACAAAAATATGAGGAATTGAAGAAAAGGTTTCCAATAGATTTTGCAAGCTTAACAAAGATACAAGGCATGGGCGCCAAGAAGGCGTACAAGCTTTACAAGGCTCTCGGCATAAGAAACCTCGACGATCTCAAAAAAGCAATAGAAGAGCATAAGATAAGAGGCGTTGAGGGATTTGGGGAAAAAAGCGAGGAGGAGATAGCAAAGGGCATAGCGCTGCTCGAGCAGAGCAGCGGCAGAATGCTCCTCGGCACTGCATTGCCTGAAGCTGAGGCACTTAGAGACAAGCTCCTCAAGTCTGGCTTGGTCGAAAGGGTAGCGATCTGCGGGTCTACAAGGAGAATGCGCGAAACCGTGGGAGACCTTGACATACTGGTAATATCGAAAAAGGCGTCGGAAGTAATGGACTTTGTCACGAGCCTGCCGGAAGTAGACCACATAGTGGTAAAAGGTCCCACTAAAACTACTGTGTGGCTCAAGATAGGCCTGAGCTGTGACTTCAGGGTGATAGAACCTGAAAGCTTCGGAGCAGCAATGCAGTACTTCACCGGCAGCAAGAACCACAATATAAAGGTAAGGGAGATAGCGATAAAGAAAGGATACAAGCTTAACGAATATGGGCTTTTCGACAAGAACAACAAAAATCTTGTGGCAAACAAGGAGGAGCAGGAAATCTACAGGCTTCTCGGCCTTGACTATGTGGAGCCTGAGATGCGCGAAGACAGGGGCGAAATAGAGCTTGCAATGGAGCATAAGCTTCCTAAGCTCATCACTTTGCAAGATATTCAGGGCGACCTTCACACGCATACAAACCACACAGACGGTGCAAACACGCTAGAGGAAATGGTTCAGGCAGCAATCAAGCTTGGAAGGAAATATATAGGCAACTCGGACCATTCCAAGAGCGAGCATGTTGCAAAGGGGCTTGATGACGCGGCATATGAGAAGCTGTTTGAGGAGGTCGACAAGTTGAATGAAAAATACGAAGGCAAGATAAAGATATTGAAAAGTGGAGAAGTTGACATTTTGAAAGATGGAAGCCTTGACCTGAAGCCCAGCACGCTCGAGAAAATGGACTATGTAATAGGTGCTGTGCACACAAACACGAACATGAGCAAGGAAGAGCTTACTAAAAGGATAGTAAAAGCCCTAAACTCTGGCTACGTGGACATATTGGCACATCCTACAGGCAGGCTTATAAACGAACGCGAGCCCATGGTTTTCGATCTTGACACAGTGTTCCAGGCTGCAGCTGACAACAAGGTAGTTATGGAAATTAACGCTTTCCCAAACAGGCTTGATCTCAACGATGAAAACATACTTAAGGCGAGAAGCTATAAACTGCTGTTCTCGATAGGCACTGATTCTCACAGAACATCCCATTTGGAGTTTATGCGCTATGGTGTAGGCACTGCAAGGAGGGGATGGCTTACCAAAGAGGAGGTAATAAACACATATCCGCTTGACAAGCTGCTTAAGCTTTTCAAATCTAAGAGGTGAGTTTGTGGAGGTTAGGCTGTATTCCGTGGTAACACCCAACGGCCTGATAGCTGGCAAGGGTGACGACCTTAGCTTCATTACCGAAACCGAATGGCAGGGCATGCTGAAAGAAGCATACGATGCAGGCAACTGCATAATGGGCAGAAGAGCTTACGAAGCTTTGCTGAAAAAAGGCAAGTTCCCTTTCAACTGCCTAAACATAGTCCTCACAAAATCACCGAAGAAGTTCAAAAACAAATGGCCGGACAAGGTTATATTTACCAACAAGTCACCGAGGGCGATACTTAACATGCTTTCCTCAAAAGGTTTTCAAAAGGCACTGCTCATCGGCGGGGGCCATGTAAATGCAAGCTTTGCAAAGCAAAAACTCATAGACGAGATAGTGCTTGACCTCGAACCGCGCCTTATCACATCAGGCATAAGGCTTTTTGAAGGCAAGGAGTTTGGGGCAAAACTTAAGCTTATAGATGCGAGGAGGGTCTCGCCAGAAGAGGCAAGAATTATCTACAAAGTTGAGAAATAAAATGGGAAAAGAAGATAAGCATGTTATGCCAAATAATCTTGTGCCCTGATAGCTCAGTGGCAGAGCGACCGGCTGTTAACCGGTAGGTCGTCGGTTCGATCCCGACTCAGGGCGCTGCTAAACGTGTTTTTCATATACCAAAGTAACTGTGTCTTTATCTGCTACTACGTGCTCTTTTCCTACTTTCTGGTTTGGGAACCTAACGCTTGCTCCGCTCACTAATGCATATTTAAGATATTTTACAGTCTTTGCATTTAGCTTCTTTGCTATGTCCCCTATGCTGCTACCAGCATTTACAATTAATGGCTTTTCCAAGTCGGGTTCAGAATCCTTTGGCTTCAGGTATATTCTTATCAATCCTGCGCTCTTGAAGACTGCTTCCTTGAGCAGATTTAAGTTTTCTCCGGTAGTTGCGCTTACAGCCAATACATCTGCGTTAGCTATCTGCTTAGCACGCCCTATTGCCTTTTCTGCATCTTCTTTACTAAGCAAATCTATCTTATTTAGCACAACTATGGCCTTTACATAAGTAACGTTGCCCAGCAGAAAATCAAGAATTTCGTCGATTGGTGCTGGCTTCGCTACCGCAACATTGGCATTGTATATGCCTGCTGATGTTAATGCTTTGGAAAGCTCGTCTTTGTCCTTTTGGCTTATTGCGCCTGCTATCTGTATTCCGCCTCTGCTGGTTTTTTCCATTTCGACGCTTGGCCTTTCCTTGTTCAGCCTTATGCCAAGCAGATAAAGCTCTCCAAGAAGGTCTTTCAGCTGCTCAACAGCAGTCGCATCTACTACAACCAGCAAGATGTCGGCAGTGCGCATAACGCTTGCCACTTTTGTCCCTTCGCCCTTGCCGAGATGAGCACCCTCTATTATTCCTGGAAGATCTAGCAGCTGTATTTTTGCGCCGGAATATTCCAGCATGCCCGGTATTACATCAAGCGTAGTAAAAGCATAATCTGCAACTTTTGACTCTGTGCCAGCGAGCGCATTTAGCAAAGAAGATTTTCCTGCTTTTGGAAATCCGACAAGCACTGCAGTAGCATCGCCTGCCTTCTTGACTCCAAAGCCAAGGCCCTTCCTCTTCTTGGATTTTATCGCTATTTCCCTCCTTAGCTTTGCCATTCGCTCTCTCAGCTTGCCAAGGTGCTTGTCGGTAGCCTTGTTGTATTTTGTATTCGCGTATTCCTCTTGCAGCTCCTTTAGCTTTTCTTCGAGCGCATCTTTGTATGGCATTGCTTCGCCCCTGTCTTAAGGCAAACTTAATATTGCTTTTTTAAGTATAAAATAAATAACTAGGGCCTGTAACTCAGGATGGCAGAGTGGGAGGCTTTTAACCTCTAAGTCGTGGGTTCAAATCCCACCAGGCCCGCTACCTGCAGTTTACCGCGTTATTTTGATACTTTCCATTTCTTCCAAGTACTTTTTGCCAGGCCCTTCAAAATATTTTCTTGCAGGCTCAAGGATTCTTATCAGATATGCTGCAACTGCTTGCTTCAAGTCTGCAGGATGGACCTGCATAGATGCAAATGCCTTTTCAAGATCGTCAAGTTTCGCAAACTTGTCAGTTGTACCTTTCTTCTTGTTTTCAACCACTAAAGGCTCGCCCTTCTTTGCAAGATAAGGCCAAACTACATTCCTTACAATATCTATCACAGGGTTAAACTCTAGCTCGCCTGCGGGGCAGTAGGCTGCGCCCATCTTTTTCCTAATCTCCTCCTCACTATCATGCACAAAAATTGCTGTATTAGGTTTTGACTTAGACATCTTAATGTCCAAATACTCGTCTTGCAGCTGCTCAGTGTTGCGATTCTGCTTTGCATTTAGCATTGCCTTTCTGTCTTCATCAGTAAGCTGCATACTAAGAAGAAGGTGGTGATGTATTGCAACTGGCTTGTAATCAAATAAGCCAGCAACTTCTATTGCAACAACGTGGGCTTTTCTTTGGTCCATTCCTGCATGGGCTATGTTCACATGCTGGGCAAATATGTCTGCAACCTGCATAGGCACATATACAAGCTGCGAAAGGCTGATGCTTTCCCCTTGCTTTCTGCCCATTATGGTTATGCTGCGCATAGCCCTGGCGAGGGTCATGCTGTTTGCTATCTTTATAACAGTCTCAAAGTAATCCTCGCCGAGCCTTTCATAAAGCTCCGATGCCAGTACAACGCTGGTATCATCAACATTCCCGCCAACGCACTTGAGCGAGGCCTTCATCGCCTCGCCGAAATAGCCTTTAGCGACCTTTCTTATGGTGTCGAGGTCGCCGCCTAGCTTCTTGTTTATCCAAGCGTGCAAATCTGCAAGAAATATTGTGGTCTTGGCACCTGCTTCTTGGAAGTCCGCTATCTTGCTAGAACTCACTATACCTGTACCTAGGTGCACATAGCCTGATATTTCGTAGCCGATGTAATGCCTGAACTGCTGCTTTTCCATTATGTACTTTACAAGCTGCTCCTCTGTAAGTATCTCTTCTGTCGGCCTTCTTTTGAAAAGCTCCAACTTTCTAGCCTCTTCCTTAGATAATGTGGAAGCATCTACCATGATTAAGAATTAACCAAATGCTTAATTATGCTTTTTGTTTAGCCATTACCTTGTTCTTTCTCGAGAGAGTCAAGAAACTTGTTGAGCATTTTGTCAACGGAGCTTATGTAGGTGTTTTCCCTTCTTGGGTTCTCTAGTTTGTAAGACTTAAGGCTTGAAAGCAGCTCCTTTGCCTCCTCGTTAAGCTGTTTAAGGTTTGCTGACTTTATCTTATATTTGCCTTGGAGCTGGCTTATCGCGAGCTTACTGTCGCTGAACAGCACAATTTCGTCAGCGCCAAGATTTATCGCTTCTTTTAAAGCAGCAATAATGGCCTTATACTCTGCCACATTGTTTGTTACTATACCGTTATAAAAAACGTGCTCTTTCACAAGATTGAATTTATCGTCGTATATCGCATAGCCCGATGCGCTCTTGCCCGGGTTTCCCCTTGAAGCGCCATCAGTATATACAAAGAACTTTATTTGATCACCCTAGGTCTTTTATCCTGCCAAAATCTAAAGTCTCGCCAACGCCTATGCAATATGCATGCATATCATAAACATCAACCAATTTATTAAATACTGGAGAAAGCTCTAACATGTCCTCTATGTTTACTTCCACATTTTCGACGTAGTAGTTCATGGCTGGGAGTATGAGCAACGGTTTATTGTTTATCTTGCCATAAAGGAAGCATTTGAGCTTTTCCTTGCTGCCTGCCCTGTTGAAAACGCCTATTGCTGGGTGTATGTGCCCCATTATGTAAAAATCCCCTGCCAAATGAGGCACGTCTTCTCCATGAAAAACTGCATAGCCACCGAAAAGTGCTTCCTGCTTGTAAATTTCTATCTTGAAAGGATCCTTATACTTGTCTATGAAGTTGTCATGATTGCCTTTGATGAGTACAATGTGCTTTATGCCCATAGACCTTGTAAAATCCACAAACTCCTTGAATTCGTTGAATTCTTCGAGGTGGACTTCTGAGAATTCATTCTTTATATCCCCATCTACTATTATTGTGCTTGCTTTTTCTTTAGAATAAGCCTTTTCCATAACCTGCTTAATTTTTGCCAGATTAACCTTTGGTAGAAAAATACCCCTATCTGCCATTACCCCTTCATAGCCAAGATGAAGGTCTGCGCAAACAAATGCATTCAGGGACTTAATATATGCTAGGGGCAAGCCTTCAAGAAGCTCGACATCCTTATTCAGCCACACAAAATAACCTTGCACCTTATTCTATAAAAAGCTACAATTTTTTTCAGGCTTTATTTGCCCGAGAATTCTTTCAAAAGCTCGAGCTGCTTTTCTGTTATTTTTGAAAAGAGAGGATTGAGCTTTTCTAGGTTAAGCTTCTTGCCTGCTAGATCTAAGCTTATCCCCTCTAGCTTTGGCTCTACCGAGAAATAACTGCACACTTTTTTGCTGCTGTTAGGCATGAACGGGTAAAGCAATATACCAACTGCCTTGGCGATCATGGCACTTGCATATACTATACTTGCTGCCTCATCAGGGTTCTGCTTTATTTTCTTCCAAGGCTCACTTTTGCTTAGAAACTCATTGCCCAATCCAGCAAGGTCTATTACCGAGCGGAGTGCTTCTCTGATTTGTATAGAGTCAAACAGACTAAGATATGAATTAGCATACTTATTTATCTCTCCAACAATTTCTGGCTTGCTTGAAGGGCTCGGCACAGTACTGTCAAAATTGTTCTTGATTAGAGTTAGAGTCCTGTGTATGAAGTTGCCCACTATGTCGTTAAGCTCATTGTTTACTGCTTGCATAAGAAGCTCTGCGGTGAAGTCAGTGTCTGCGGTTTCGGGAAGTATGGAAGCGAGGACAAAGCGCCAGTATTCTCCTGGCAGCAGGTTGAGTGCTTCTTCGATGTTCATTCCTATGTGCCTGCTTTTTGAAAACTTCTGGCCTTGCCAATTAAGGAATTCGTAGGCATAGATGGTAGTAGGCAAGACATAACCTAGATTGCTTCCTATGAGCATGCCGGGCCATAAAAGCGTATGCGGCTCTATGTTGTCTTTACCCATGAACTGAACAAGTCGAGTATTGTTGTCAAGCCAATACTTCTCTGCAACTTCCTTGTTGTACTCGTATGATATTCCTATATAGCCTATAAGCGCATCAAACCATACATAAAACACCTTGTCTTCAAAGCCTGCTTTTGGAACTGGAAAACCCCATTTGATCTCCCTAGTAATCTCCCTGTTTTTAAGCCCCTTTTCTATGTAGCCTTGGCTATTGTTTATTGCGTTTTTGCTCCAACTGTTTGAATAATGCGAGAGGAGATATTCCTTTATTTGGGGCTGGAGCTTTTCTAGGTTTATGGCGAGGTTCTTAACCTCTTTGAAGGTTATGTCGCTTTTGCCGCAAATGTTACAGCGCGGGTTTATAAGATCCTTTGGGGTAAGGAGTCTGCCGCAGCGATCGCACTGGTCACCGCGCGCATGCTCATAGCCGCAATAAGGGCAGGTGCCTTCTATGAACCTGTCAGGGATAAAACGCTTGTCGACATTGCAATATGGCTGCTCGCTCTTAACCTCTACCAAATAGCCGTTTCTGTCTAAGGCGTTGAATATGTTGTACACGATTTCTTTGTTCTGCTCGGTGCCTGTCCTGCCATAGTGGGTAAAAGTACATAGGTAGGAATCTGTAAGAAGTTTTTTCAGCTTCTCATGATTCTTGTCTGCAAGTTCTTTTGGCGTAGTTCCTTGCTTGAGCGCTGCAATTTCTATCGCAGAGCCATGCTCATCAGATCCGCAGATGAATATTGCATCTTCACCTTTCATAACAAGGTATTTGTAAAAAATGTCAGCTGGCAAGATCGAGCCTACTAGATTGCCCAAATGAATTACATCTTGCACATAAGGCAGCGCTGATGTAACGATGTACTTCATCCAATCGTAATTAGATTTTGTCACTCCGAGATATAAAATTATCTTTTTGTCAACTGCTATTCTATGATCTTTGAGAGCAGTGTCTGAATGTCGTCAAACACTACTTTCTGCTTGCAAAATCTAGGAAGGTATTTTGCAGCCTTGCCTGAATTTGTAGCAGTGGTAGCAAAGCCCAGGTCTTCTATTGGCGAGACCACCATGCAGGTATCTGCTACTACCTGCCCTCCTGCCTCTTCTATAATACTTACATAGCCAAGTTTCTGAGCTATTTCCTTGACAGTGCGCGATGTCGTTATCCAAAGCTGCTTGCCTGTTTTTAGATGCTTGCCTTTTATGAGCGTAGCGACTTCTTTTATTTCATTTATTGAAGCATGTGGACAACCGATTGCGAGAAGGTCTATCTGCTCAGGAACTGCTGTATTGAGCTCCTTTTTCAGCTCATCTAAGGTCTGCCTATCTATCTCTACCTTTTCTTCAATTCCATCAAGCTTAATCATCTTGTGCTTCGCTTCTGGTGTTATGCCTTCTATATGCATAAGGTCTACAGAACCTGATGCTGCGCTCGCAGCAGCAAGCTCCTTAAACTCTTCTATAGTGGGCAGGGAGCTTATGCCCGTTATGTATGGAATCCTTCCATTTGCTATTTCTCCAATCTTGTAGCCGAGAAGCCCATAGTCTACGGCTCCGCTGAGCTTTGTCTCGACTTTTACCTCGAGCTTGGGATTCCTGTTTTCCTGCAAATGCAGCCCATACCTAGGCCCGTATCCTGCAATTGCATAAAGAAGCGTACTCAGACCTGCCTCCCTGTTGGTCCTCACTGCAAATAGCGAGTTTTCAAGCGTAACAACAGAGGACTCTGAAAGAAAAGCGTCGGTAAACGGCGGTGGCGTGCTTCCTACAAGGTAGGGCGTGCATGTTATAGTAGGCAGCGCGCCCATTTTGACATAAAGGTCTATTATCTCCTTCTGCTTCTCCGCAAACTCCTCCGGTATGTTTTGCCTCTGCCACGCCTCGAGGTCCATGCCTGCCGGATTTATGGTTACGTTTCTAGCCCTGAACTTGTATTTCGAAGCAAAATGCCTTCTGAGCTCCAGACCTGTTTCTGTTATCGTCTTGTAGCTTACACCAGCTATCTGCACATAATCCGCTGGAATAAACTCGTCTGTTCCAAGAAGCTCGCCTGCCCTAGCAAGAAATTCGGCTATCTCTGGTTCCAGCCCTAGCTTGTCGAGCTTGCTCCTGTCTATGAGCTTTTTCTCCTTTCCTTCTATTTCCAAGTCGATATTGCCAAGTATAGCGCCCCACATGGTAATGGGGTCTGTGCGTTCAAGAACTATTTTCCTTGGCGCCTTGCCGTGCACTGCCAAGTTGACAAGCCTATCTGCTCCAACAGTGGAGCCTGAAGCTGCGGGCATGTGCAAAATTGAGCCGGCTATGTTCTTTCCGTAAAGCTCGTGCTTTGGATTGATTATATTGCCCTCTTTGTCCACATCATCTAGCCAGGATATTTGTTGCTTTGTAAAAAGCTCCGCCATTTTATCAACCATCTATTTTGAAGTCAATGCTTGCCTTTTTCATCTTAAGCAACTTTTCTTCGGGAACATTCAAAGGCCTTGTAGCATCTATGAAAAGCTTGCTCCCGAAGCCATCTGGTGTAGCCATCGGGTCTAGGGAAGATCCCTTGACATTATCGAGCACCATCTCCTTTCCTGCACGCCAGTACATAGTAACTGCGTAATTTACATCATTGGCATCTCTTGGGTTTATGTCATCGTCAACAACGGTTACCTTCTTCAGGCTCCTGTGGCCTTTGATCGCAGCTTCAAAAGCCTTTTTAGGATCCTCTTCGCTTTTCTTCCTTATCGCTATAACCGCATCTAGCCAGCCGCTGCCACCTTCTGTAAGGTAAATGTCTGCCACATCTATTCCGGAATCGACGAGGGCCTTGTAAATCGTCGGAGTTCTTGGCGCGCCCATGAGTATTTTATGCTCGTTACCGCCAGGCAGAATCGCTTGATAAACTGCATCTTTTTGCATCGCTATCTTGTCTATTACAAACACAGGCTGTTCTCGCACAACATCGTAGGTATTGGTGAGATCGACAAAGGGGCCTTCTTTTGCCGTTTCATCGTGCAGAATCTTGCCTTCGAGCACAATCAGGGAATCGGTAGGGTAATGCGCTGTATTGGTCTTTGCGTGCACAACTTCAATAGTCGCCCTCTCCAGAGCAGAGGCAATGCCAAGCTCGTATTTTCCTCTCTCGACGCTAGTGGCAGCGGCCACAAGCACACCGGCGCTATTGCCTATTGCTATCGCCACATCCAAGTCCTCGCCGTGTTCCTTGGCGTCTGTGTAGAGCGTATGCAAATCTCTCTGTTCAACGAGCCTTCCAACAAGCCTATCCTTACCAAGCACCGCAAGCCTGTGAAAAGACATATTCCTAATCCCATTTCTGCTGGCAAAAACTACACCAGAGGTTATGTACTTGCCCTGATCTCTTGGATAGTGCTTGAGTATGGGCAATGCTGACAGATCAGGTTCATAAAACATGAATGGGTTATTGCCTGTTTCCTTAAACGTGCCTGGATTCTCTATCGCATTTTTCAGAGTTTGTATCCAAGCCAACTTGTCTGTATCAAGCCACTCGCAGAATAGGTCCATGTTGCTCATAAGGTTTCCCACTACTTTTATCTGCGAACCTTTGACATCTTCAAAAATCATAGGCCTGCCATCGTATTTCTTCAGATACGCTGCAATCTCATAATCTGTACTGACCTCCTTTGAAATGTGGAGCAGTTTGTTCTCCGAATTTAGCTTTTCTACAAAAGGCAATAATTGCATGATAGCCTTTCCCCACGCAGGATTTTATGGCTTTTGATATACTTCGCCAAACCTAGATGGTTGTCTGGCCATAGAAGCGGCCAGCGTATGCGTCTTTTCCTTTTGCCTCTTCTATTATTATCTGGCAAATCTTTACACCGGGTCTGAGCCTTATCTTGTTTGGCGAAAAATTCACAATTTCAAGCACTATCTTGCCTTCTGTCCCGGGTTGTATAAACCCGCTGCTTACATGTACTAGCAGGCCTATTCTTGCAAATCTTGAACGACCTTCTATTCTTGCGGCGTATCCTTTAGGCAGCTTTACTTTCTCCTCCGTTATTCCATTTACAAACTGACCAGGCTTTATCACTATACCTTCTTTGCCCATTTCTATTTTCTTTCCGAGTTCTTTGTAATCTGTGCCTTCCTCCAAGTCTACAATTTTCTTTGTCTTTCGAAAAATCAGCAACTCTTTTCCTAGATGCAAATCTATAGATCCAGCACCAATTTGACCGTAGTCGAACGGGACTATTTTGAGTTTGCCTTGTCTAATCAGCTTTATTATTTCACTCTTTGTCAGGACGGCCATATTTCTCCTTAGTTTGTTTACTAGACAAAATATATTGCTTTTGATTTTTATCCAGAAGGAGCATTATGAAAAAGATGCTTGCAGAAATAAATACCACGAATCGCGAAGTAAAAGCAGGTTTATTTAATTTTTCCCATACCAAATTTACACGATTGCTTGCTAATAAAAAGAAAGAGCTTTAGTGAGAGCTTGGAAAGCTTGGGCGTAGACAAGGAGATGGCAAAAACATTCCTCATTCAGGGACTTCTCAATTACTCATTTCAGCAGCAGGCAGAAATGCCAGAAGAACTTGCTAGTAAGTACAAGGAGCTTGGCTTGAATGCAGAACGCTTCGAAAGAAATGCGTTAAAAAGCACACTTGAAAAATTAGATGTTGAAGAGGTTGCAAAAATATTCGGTTTTGTTATAAACAAACAAGACTTAGGTACATTGCTTGAGATCTATACCAAAGAGCTTAAGGAAATGATAAAGCTTAATGATATTCTACACATAGATGGGGACCTTGTAAAGGCCATAGGCTCATTGCCAGACAAGCCGAATTCGCACCAGGATCGGGCCTTAACCTATTGCCTTCTAAATTTTTACTTAGCGAAGATAGCGGCAGGGGCGTCTAAAAGAGGCTAGTTAAAGCTTTGCTATTTCTACCTTCGTTCCAGGCCATATCCTTCTTATGCCATCTTTTATTTTCTCTGCTTCGCAAGCTTCTGCAACTATAAGCAGCCTGCTGCTTTTTGTAAGCTTGGCCAGCTGGGGCTCTAGCTTCTTGTTGCTGCTTATCCCTAGCACGCGCTTGACACCGAGATAGTCGCTCAGCAGCCTAGCCTCTATTGCATAGCTCAGGGAATAGATTATAACATCTGGCTTGAAGAGTTTTGCTTTTAAATCTGAAGCAACCTGCTTGCAATTTTCCTTTGTTTGAGCATATGCCTTTTCTTCAGCGCCCGAAACTATCGATGTTACTCTGCCGTTAAGGCTATCCATAACCTCCTTCTCTTCATAACCGAAGACTATCCAGGTGCTGTTGTCTACTTTCATTCCATAAATATCTGGCACAACTACAGATCTCGGCTTATATGCGATAGTAGCTGTTATCAGCTTGTACTTCTTTGAAAGCACGCTTGAAACCTTCTTTAGTGTCTCTCCTGTATCGGCTATATCATCAGCAAGAAGAACATATCCTCTTGGCTCTATGTCCACGCGCTTCTGCAGCAAGACTGTCTTCCCTCTTTCACCAGGCCTTTTGTAGCCCATTGCTTGCAAGCCTGCAATGTTGCTAACGCGCAGATGTTTTGCTAGAAGGCTTCCAAAGACCATTCCGCCACGCTCTATGTAGACTATCGCACCTGGCCTTCCATACTTCTTCAAGATCTTATCGGCCATTGCGTTTGCCAGCTTGTCTATTTCGCTAAAGCTTACCCACTTATATGAAAGCTCTTCAGGTTGTGGCGCAGCTACACCAACTTCTTCAGGAAGTGCATACCATCTTACTCGCTCACCTATTTTCGCCCTAAGCTTCCAACTGGCGCTTTTAGGCTTTTCCATTATTGCACCAAGCAAGTATTCGAGCTCATCAATTATTTTGCTTCTTATTTCTTGGCTTATGTTTAAGCCTTGAACATGTGCCTCTATCTTGCGGATGTTGTCTGTAACGGTTTTGTAGAATCCCCAATCCTTGGAAAGAAGGTTTGCTATATAGCCTGCATCTATGGTTGTAGAAGAATCGACATTTCCGAATTTGAATTTTACAAGCAAGGAAGCGACATCAAGCATATCCTTCTCTGTTAGTTCGTGTATCTGAAGTTTTGTAAGAAGCAGATCTGAAACCGGAATTGTAACGCGCGATAAGCCCAGCCTTGCTTTCAAGTCAAGGTAATGGGACATTTTAAACTCATCAAGGAAAACATCTACTTTTGTTTGGCCGTAGAAGAATTGCAATCGGTCATAGCCGTGTAGGGCGTTGAAAACTTTGTTGGGCATTAGGCCAAGTTCAGTTAGCAATGTATTCAATTGTGGTGCTTGGCGCCTGGTGCTTATTAAATCAATGTCGTTATAGCTCCTTTTGAACATTTTCAACTCCTCTGATGCACCAGACAAATAGGCAAAGGCGAGGCCGCCAAGGAGCCTTACTTCTATTCCCCTTTTCTCCGCCTCGTTTACTATTTGCAATGCCTTCTGAAGAAGTTCCTCTCCCTCCATGTTATCCTTTTGTGAAAACATACTTGCGAAGGCTTCCACCTTCAAGCTCGACAATCACCCCTCTCAGAACCCCCGAGCTGTACTCGCTCCCAGGATTTATAACTGGCACTTTGGCCTTGTTCTTAGCTTCCACAAAATCAATGCCGCCTGATTCGTGCACATGGCCGTGCAGGCTGAGCAGCGGTGGCATTTCTTCGATTATTTTCCTAACGCTCACGCTGCCCACGTGCTGAAACTCGTACACTGACTGCCTCATGTCACTGCCAAGCTTAGGTGCTTTGTCTATTTCTGTTTTGTAGGGCGGGGCGTGTATAACATATATAGCTTTTTCACCATCAACTTTCTCAACCAGCTTCTTTAAATCTGCATAAATCTCCTTTTCCTCTTTTTCTCTAGGAGTTCTCCAAGGAGTGGGGTTGGAATAGCCATAACCGAGAAGAGAATAACCCTGCACCTCGATTATCTTATTGTCAAAAGGCACAACGCACTCGCCTGCATTCTTGGCAACATACTCAGCAACCTCATTATAGTCATCGTTGCCAGGTATTATGTACATTTTAGCACCAAGCTCGCCAAGCCTTTCTTCTGCTTTTTGGAAGAAATCGTCTATGCTAGACCTCATAGCCTCTACAAACTTGGCGTCCATCAGCTTAGGATTTTTTAGCGCTTCGTTATACTCCTTCTCGTCCATTATTGAATAGTATGCGCCTGTTGTCCTTATCTCCTTCTCCAATGCCTCAAGCTTTTGCCTTTCGTTCTTTCTTATTTTTATGAGATCCCCTTGAAACTCTAAAGCATAGCCAGAAGCAGATTCTACTATCGGCACAAGGACCTTGCCGGTCAAGTCCCCGCCAACTACTATTGTGCTTACTCCATAAAACTTAGCGGCGTTTATGGCCTTGTTGAAAACTGTTGATGAGCCGTGCAGGTCGCTCACAAAAAATAATCTTGCAGCTTTTGATCCTAGCATGCTAATACCTCACAAGCGAAAAGACATCTATGCCCTTAAGCTTGTCCCTTCCGTGCAAAGCCTCAAGCTCTATCACGAACGCGGCCCCGGCAACATGCCCGCCGAGCCTTTCTAGCAGTTCAG
>JAGDXZ010000006.1:17252-19222 GCA_023270015.1 Microcaldota archaeon
CCGGTTGCAATCAGCTCGTCAACAATGACAATTCTGCTACCGTTCTCTACCGACTCGGTAAACACCTCGAGCGTATCTGTGCCGTATTCAAGCTCATACTGCTTTCTTATCTTCTCCACCGGAATATCACTTTTCTTGTACACGGGGACAAAGCCTATGTCTAGTTTGCGTGCAAGGGCAGCGCCGAGAATAAAGCCTTTTGCTTCTATGCCTGCCGCATAATCGACACCTCTGAATCTTTCCGCAAAGGCGTCTATGCAGGCGTTGAAAAGCTCATAGTCCTGAAAAACTGGAGTGATGTCTCTTAGTATTATTCCCTTCTTTGGAAAGTCGGGAATGCTCCTTATCTTGCTTTTCAACCTCGCCTCCAATTCGTTAGTCTGCATCCTTTCCCTCTATTCGGGCGGTATCTCTTTGAAAGCAAGGCCTATGTCTATTCCTCTTTTAGCATACCTTTTCTTTGACACTGCATAAAGCACTATGCCCACTAGGAATGAAACTACGACATAGCCGTATGCGAGTGCATTGCCTCCCCATATGCTTGGATATGCAAGGAATTGATAGGTTATGTATGCAAATACAAGAGTTGTGAGTATGCCAAAAACAACTAACGCGCCTTTAGTAAGAGCCTGTCTTTCGTTTCTTAACCCATAAACAGCTGCGGCTATGCCTACAAAAGCGAAATAGATCATTGCCGCAACAACAGCGCCATAAAGCGAGGAGAAGGGACCATATATGAATGTTGCCAAAGCTATCAAAACTACGGTAATCGCTAAGTCTAGCAGATGGGCATTTATAGGGGAGCCATATCTGGGGCTTATGTGCGCTAGCTTTTCAGGTAGGAACCTGTCAAAGGCCATTGCAAATACATATCTGGAGAATACAATAATTCCATATGCAAGTATGGCGATATCCCATGCGATCCATCCTAAGCCGATAAGCACCTTGAGCAGATACGAACTTGAAACGCCCATTGCAAGAGTCCAGAAGTTGAAAGAGTAATCAAACACAAGCGTAGGATTGCTTAGCGCGCCGTTTATGAACCTGGTTCCGCCGGCATAGTACATCGCAGCAAAACTACCTGTAACGAGCAGCATGACAATCAGCGATGCAACAGGTATGGCCCACTTTATCCCCTTCTTGCCTCTTATCTCAGAAGAGATTGCAGGCGAAGCATCAATCCAAGGATATACGAATATTGCGAAGAAAGGAAGCAAAAAGAGGACTGCGCTCAGCGTTGTTCCGCCGTTGCCGCCTGAAGCAGCTACTTGTGAGTACGTCTCGTTGAACCCTGTAGATTGCAAACTGCTAATATATGACTCTACTCCAGGCCTACCTGCAAGCATAAGCATAGCAATGGAAACGAGAAGCATAATTATTCCAAAAGAAACAAAAACAGTAACCAGCTTGTAGCCAACCTTTGGCCTTACTATGTTAATATAGATAAGTATTGCAAACAACACAGCTGCTATTACAAACTGAAGCAATGGCAGAGAGCCGGAGGTATTGGCTGGAAGCGCAAGGCCGAGGAAGCTGCTTTTTCCTAGCGCCACACCCACAGAGCCAATTGCGAATACTGTTGAAAGGGCGATTAGCGCGAAATACGCCATAGTTTCGAAAACATAGCCCATGAGCGCTAGAGAGCCGCCAAGCGCGCCGCCGAAGATTCTAGAAGTCCACACATAATCTCCGCCTGTCCTTGGAACTCGCCTGTTCATTATCGTGTAGATGATGAGCTGCGGCAGTGTAAGAATGAATGCAAGAATAGAGGCTATGACGAGGTTGACGCCGGCCATCGAGCTTAAAAGCACCGTGGTGAAGCCGATAGTTGCAAGCGCAGCACCTGCAGACATGTTGCTTATGTTAATGCTTACGGCATCGAGAAAGCTTGCGTTTTTAACCAGCCCAGTAGATTGCCTTACAAAAACTCTCGGGCTGGATTCTTTTCCAAAATTCCGCCCGCCTGTTTT
>JAGDXZ010000018.1 GCA_023270015.1 Microcaldota archaeon
TGCCCGTTGAACTGCGCTGCATGAACCACCTGCGTTGAGAGGCTGACTCTACTTGCAAGGTTTGCTGTTGTTGGGCAGCTGTAGTCTATGCATATCGTGCCGAAGCTGTTCTGCAGGCTTATGGTGCCTGCAGAGACAGGTATTTGGTACTTAGTGCCTTGCAGATAAGCAGGGCTTGAGACTACACGCGCTGGAGTATATGCTGCGGCCTGCACAACCTGCTTGCCTATTGTTGTGTTTACCATTACTTCCCCTGACTGGGTTATGTAAACGCTTACCGGCAAGTTACCTATTGTAGTTGCTATCGGAACGTTTGCAACATAGCCGTTGCCTGCTTGCAACGCTTGGTTTATCTGGCTTGCTATGCTTTGGGCAAGCAGCTGCTCCTGGGCAAATACCTGGTTAGACATTACCTGTGCCCTCTGCACTGTTACAAGGCCGAACAAGAATGCAAAAATAAGCATTACAAATGAGAAGACAATCATGTATTCCAAAGCGATCTGAAGCCTTTTTCCTTTTCCAAGCATTTGCTCAACTCACCTCAGACAGGTATACGCAGGGCACAGCTGGGTTTGTTGGGCAGTGCTGCTGGGCAGAGACATTCACCAAGTAGCTGCCTTCTGAGGTTATGCCGTTAAGCTGACCGCTGACATTTACTGGCGAGTAGGCTGTTATTGAGCTCAAGCCTGTTGGGGAGGTTACTACAAACACTATTTCGTGGCCAACTTGGTTTGTAACTGGAGTGCCCACGTAAATAAACCTGACGTTTGCAGGAACTTGTATCTGCACGTACTGCTTTGCTGGCGGGCCTTCGCTACCCACCATAGCGGCTACACTTGCAAGCTTGCTTGCTGCCTGCTGAGCGCTAATAGCCGACAATGAGACGTTTGCACTGGCAAGCTGGAGAAAAGCTATGACTACAATGGGCAAAAGTATTGCTAGGCCAAACGATAGGGTAATCAGCAGCTCAAAGCTTGACTGCGCCCTAACCATAAAACCTCTCTACCTTCTGCTTCTTTGTAAGCATAAGCTCCTTTTCCTTCTTAGCCATTTCATACAGCTTGTCTGCAAGCTCCTTTACCGCCTTGTCAAAGCTTGGGTCGCTGGCCTTTGCATGCAGCTCTTTACCTTTTGCAAACCTTATGCTGGCGCTCAGCTCGTATACGCTTTTTGTAATCTTCACGTTTGCATAAACACCTTCGGCTGTGAGCTTGGTGAACTTTGCAATCTTCTCAGCTGTTTTTGCAAGGGCCCGCTTTATGTCTTCTTCATTCTCCTTGGCGTAGCCCTCTAAGCCTGAAACATAGACTGGCACCTCCTTCTTTGAAGAAAGCAGTATAGCCTTGAAAAGCTCCCTAGCGGTAAGCAGGCCAACTACCTTGTTTTCCTTGGTGACTGCAAGGGCGAGCACGCCCTGCTGGAGCATTTCCCTCGCTGCCTCTTCAAGGCTCTTTGAGTAGTCTATCGTGTGGAAGTAAGGGGTGCCTATGCTTTCCACAATTATGCCTTCAAGCCCATATGCCGCTTTTTTCATGTGCGGCAGCCTCTCAGGAGGCTTTGCAACCGTAAACATGATGTCTGTATTGGTTATTATCCCGCTAGGCTTGCCCTTGCTTATTATCAGCAGCCTGTCTATCTTATTCTTCTGCATTGTCGCTATGGCCTCTGCCACATTCGCCTTCGCGTCTATTCCTATTACCGGCGAGGCCATTACCTCCTCTACTTTCATCTTTGGAAAAGCCTTTGCATCAAGCAAAAAGCCAAGCATCTTGCTTGCCTTCACCTTCCCAAGAACCTTGCCCTCTTCACCAAATGGAATAGCCCTTGCGTTAGAGTCGTAGAATATCTTCACCGCCTCTTCTAATGCAATGGCGTCTGATAGCAAGGGCACTCTTATAGCATATTTGCCAACCGCAGTATTCTGCAGCTTGGCAATGCTGGCCTGAGTAAGGGCCCTGTCGTCGACTATGCCGAAATATTCGCCGTTCCTTGTTATTACCACTGCGCCTTCTTCTTTGATCTTGCTAAGCACCTTTGATACTGCTTCCTCATAATCGTAAATCTGCGCTTCTTCAACAATATCTCTAGGGAGGTTCTGCATAATATCAGTATATATGAAAAAGAAACAAATAATAACAATTTGCTAAGCACTTTATGCTTTAGGCTTAATAGCTTATGATAGAATCAGAAATCCAGGGTTAAAAATAAAAAGGCTTTTTCGTGCAGGCGCCGGAAATACAGTAAACTTTCTTCAGAGTATGCGCGGCGACTTTACTGCTTGCATCAATCTTTTATTTTGTTTGCTAGTAATACAATCATGCAAATAGAGCTCGATTACACAAAAACGGCTCAGGAGAATGCTGAGGAGTATTTCAGAAAGGCTAAGGAGCTTGAGAAAAAGGCTAGGGGCGCTGAAGAGGCTATAGCAAGGCTAGAGGAGGCTAAGGCGAAGCTAGAAAGCGAACCTGCTGAGAAAAGAAGGCTAAGGCTTGTAAGAAAAAAGGAATGGTATGAAAAATTCAATTGGTTCTTCACCACAAACGGCATGCTGGTAATAAGCGGAAGAAGCGCGCAGCAGAACGAGGAGCTTTATGCCAAATATTTCTCTCAGAATGACCTATTCTTTCATGCAAACATATTCGGAGCTTCTGTGACATTGCTGAAAAACGGTGCAAACGCAAAGAAGGAGGACAAGGAAGAGGCTGCACAGTTTGCTGCTTGCTTCTCCAAAGCCTGGGAAAACGGGCTTAGCAGCATAGACGTATTCGCCGCAAAGAAAGAGCAAGTAAGCAAGTCTTCTCAGAAAGGCTATCTCGCAACTGGCAGCTTTCTAATAAGCGGCGAGCGAGAGTGGTTCAAGAACATGCCCCTGGAGCTCTGCGCCTTCGTTGGCCAGGTAAAGATAGAGCTGAGCAATCCAGAGGGCAACGCGGTCACGAACCTTGTGCCCACAAGCCTTTTGGCTTCAAGCACGGCTATGCTTAACATAATACCAAAAAAGGCCTGCGAGAAGAAAAGGCTTATGAACGCAATTGCATTGAAGCCTGGGCCCATCAAGAAGTCGGAGATAGCAAAGGAGCTTGCAAAGAAGCTTGGATTTGACGACCTTGACTACATAATGCAGCACCTGCCCGCAGGCGGGTTTGCGATAGAAAGGTGACAAAATGCCTTATGAACTGGACCGCGCATTGGCCAGGGTTTCGGAGAAAACCTCTGTCAAATTCGAGGAGAAGATAAGGTCTTTTCTCAGCCTTTTGCCAGAAGACGACAAAGATTCAAAGACAGCAATTGCATATGAGCTTGAAAGCCTTTGCGAATGTGCAAAAGATCCTTATCCTGTGCTCAACAGCGCAATGGGCGTTATCTTGGCCTATGAGAGAAATCCTAGAATCGCTTTGGGGATAATCTCATATGCCGCAGAGCTGCTTTCCAAGCATTTTAAAGATGAGGAAGTAATTGCGAGAATGAATGCTGCTGTGGAAAACAAGGAGAACATTGAGCGGCCTGAAGAGCTTATTATGTTTTTGAAAAGAAAGGATCAAGAACTATGAACGTAAAAGCGGTAATCTTTGACATGGGAGGCGTGGTAGTGGACTATAGCAACTACAGAGACTACTATGCCGGATACCTCCAAAAGGAGCTTGGCGTAGACGCGGAGCTGGCGCAGAAGATTGTTGAGGGAGAGCTTCTCCCGAAGTTCTACGAAGCCAAAATTCCGGCAAGGAAATTCTACGATGAGGTGGCGGAAAGGCTTGGAATAAGAAAAGAAGAAGTCAAATGGGTGGAAAACTTTGTGGAGAGGGCAAAAGTGAATGCAAAAACCATAAACACAATAAAAAGGCTAAAGCCAAAATATGCAACTGCCTTCTTCTCTAATGTCGATAATGCGGTATATGTGAAGATGCTGAAGCTTATGGCACCATACATGCACCTGTTTGACTACCACTTTGCTTCGTGCAAGCTTGGAATTGCAAAGCCGAAGCACGCCGCTTTTAGGCTTGTGCTCAGCAAAATGAATGTCAAGCCTAAAGAGGCTGTTTTCATAGACAATGACAAAAACAATATCAAGGGGGCTAGGGAGATTGGTATAAAAGCTATCCTGTTTAAAAACAATATGCAGCTAGACAAGGACCTTCGCAGGCTGGGGTTACTATGAACGAAGAAGGCATAAAGGCTAAAAAGGAGGAAAACTTCTCTGAATGGTACACAGAGGTATTGACAAAGTCAAGATTCGTAGACTACAGCGAGGTTTCTGGCACTCTTGTTTTCAGGCCAGCTGCTTACTTTGCTTGGCAGACAGTAGCGAACGCTGTAGACAAGGAGCTAAGAGCAGTGGGCGTAGAGGACGTTTACTTCCCTCTGTTCATTCCTGAAAGGCTTCTCAAGAAAGAGGCAGAGCATTTCAAAGGCTTCACCCCTGAGGTCGCTTGGGTTACCGAAGCAGGCGACTCAAAGCTTGATGAAAGGCTCGCAGTAAGGCCCACTTCTGAAACCATAATGTATGCAAGCTATGCAAAGTGGATAAGGTCGTGGCGCGATCTGCCTCTGCGCTACAACCAGTGGAACAACGTAGTGAGGTGGGAGTTCAAGCACCCTACTCCTTTCATACGCACAAGGGAATTCCTGTGGAATGAGGGCCATAGCGTATTTGCAAGCAGAGAGGAGGCTGAGGCTGAGAGAGACGTCATCCTGGGAATTTACACAAAAATTCTCAGAGAGTACTTTGCATTAGCAGGCATTGTTGGAGTGAAGAGTGAAAGCGAGAAGTTCGCCGGCGCAGTGAATAGCTACAGCATTGAGCATGTTCTTCCTGACGGCTTTGCCATACAAGGGCCTGATTTCCATTTCGACGGCCAGAATTTTGCAAAGGCCTTTGGAATAAGGTTCCTGAACAAAGAAGGCAAGTATGAATACGCTTGGCAGAACACATATGCGATAACCACCAGGGAGCTTGGGGTAATGATAGCTACGCATGGAGACAATAAGGGGCTTGTGCTTCCTCCAAAGCTCGCGTATGTGCAGGTAGTAATAGTGCCCATACCAAAGAAAGGAATGGAGGAGAAGCTTGTAGCTTATGCCGATGAAATAAAATCAATGCTGAAAGATCTAAGGGTGAAGGTAGATGCCAGCGAAGAATACTCACCTGGCTACAAGTTCAACAAGTACGAGCTCGAAGGCGTGCCCATAAGAATAGAGATTGGTGTTGAGGAATTGCAGAGCTCCAGCGCAACCTGCGTAATGCGCGACACAGGAAAAAAGGAAAAAGTAAGCAGGGAAAAGATTGGGCAAAGGGTCAAAGAGCTGCTAGAAGAAATGCAGAAACGGCTCTATGAGAAATCGGAAGAGATGCTAAGGAAAAGCGTGCACATAGCGTATGACTATGAATCTATGAAGAAGACGCTAAAAGAAAAGAAGGGCATAGTGCATGCACCGTGGTGCGGCGGCGCCGAATGCGAAGCAAAGATAAAAGAAGAAACAGGCGCAAAGATAACCAACATTCCTTTTGACCAGAGCGCACTGAAAGAAGACGCTGTGTGCGTCTACTGTGGCAAAAAGGCAAAGTACATGGCGAATTTTGCGAGGTCCTATTAGCTTTCAGCTAACCTTCTTCTCATCACAGATCAGAAATACCTCGTTTCATCAACGCTGGTGTTTCTCAGCCGAACTATAAATAGATTTTGCTGATCGTTGCTTGGAGCGGAAAATAATTAACTTTTTAAAAGTTAGCAGAGATAGAGTTGCGTGAGCTTATGTCACTATTAGACGACACGAAAAGAGCTTTTAGAGGAATGCTGCATCCGAGCTTAAACACCGAGGAAATGAGTACAGGCGCTGCACTGAAATTCTACTATAGGGCTGCTGTAATTCCTTTTGTTATCTCTGCAATATTAGGTGTTATTGTTTCTTACATTCTACTCAGCATTGCTACAAGCTCCAGCTACAGCTTGACTACAATGGGCAAGGCTACTATACAATCGTCACTTCTGGCGCTGGTTGTGGTTGGGTATCTTGTTGATGTATTTATATTTACACCAATAGGAATAGTCGTTTTCTCCGCAATATTGCAATTCTTCTCCAAAACCCTTTTCAAGTTCTGGCAAGGAGGCTACAACAGGACTCTCACCGCAAGCGTATTCTCCATTTTTCCAAGTATATTCTTTCTTTGGCTTACCCAATTGCCATATGTAGAATTCGTAATCGCCATATGGGTTGCGGTGGTGATGATAATTACCTTGGCAAAGCAGCACCAGATAAGTACCAAAATGGCTTTTGTAGGTTGGCTTGTACCTTCCATATTGGTAGGCATTATAGTTGGTTTGGTGGTTGCGCTTCCTTTCTGGTTAGGATTATACAACTCTAGCAGCTTAGTGAGCAATCTGTGCATTCCTCAGGCAGGCTTTTTGTGTTCAAACCTGACAGTTGCTCCTAGCAAATTAACAATTAGCCTTGGCCAGACCGCAGGCCAGTGGTCCAATGTCACTTTCTGCTTGGTAAACAGCAATGTCACGCTAACACCACAAAGCTGCCCAGGAATAGAAAGTGCAAAAATTTCGACACTAAAACTTGACCAGGTGGTAAATGTGGCATTTACCGACTCAACAGGCAAGATAATCCCGTATTCAAAAGGCAAGCAGTTCACTGCTTATGTGTGGGCCCTCTATACCAGCAACGGAACCCCTGAAGCCACGAAGATAGGCACCATTTACGGAACGTCTTGAAAGCAAAGAAACTTAGATTTTGCGAAGGCAATAATGATTGATAGCATGCAGTATGAAATTCTTGGAGAGAATATGCAGGCGCTGAAGCTGACGCTAAGCGAAGGCGATGTCGTCTACGCAGACGCCGGCAAGCTTGTCAGCAAGCACGCAAACGTCAAAATGGTGCCAAGGATGAAGGGCGGGCTTCTTGGAGCCATAGAGAGGAAGATGGTCGGCGTGTCTGCTTTCGTGACTGATTTCAGCATAGAGCCTGGGAGCGGGCAGGGGGTGGTGACGCTTGCTGGCATAATGCCTGGCAAGGTGTTTCCGATAGAGCTTAAGGAGGGCGAGGAATTCATTGCAGAGGACAAATCTTTTCTTGCAGCAACAGATTCTGTGGCGTTTAGCATAGAGCCGGTAAACATCGGCGCTGCTTTGTTTGGTGGTGCAGGATTTATTTTGCAAAGATTCAAAGGCCCCGGCACTGTGTTTTTGCACGTTACAGGCAGCGTTGTAGTGCACACGCTGGATGGCACGACACCGCTTGAAGTAGATCCTAGGCATATTGCCGGCTTTGATGCTGGGCTAACATACAAGATAACCTTCGTCGACAACATAAAAAGCGCTATGTTTGCCGGGGTGGGCTTGTTCCTTGCAAAGTTCGAAGGAAAAGGCAGAGTGCTTACTCATACTGTGTCAAGATACAAGCTTTCGAACGAAATATACCTGGAAGGCCTTGCTCTAAACCCACCAAAGAAGCAGCAATGAATAGCAAGCAGGTTAGGTTCTGTAGGGCCTAGTCAGTATGTAGAATCTGCTTCCTCCTTTGAGCTCCTCAATTACGCGCTCTGTCAGCAGCTTCACCGGGTCCTGAAGCAGTGGCACCCTTGAGGTAAGGTCTTGAAAACTCTCGAAAGGCTTTTCTTCCCTTGCCTGCAAAATGGCTTCGAGGTGCTTCTTGCCTATCCCTGGCAGAAGCTCCAAGGAATGAAGCCTCATGTTGAGAGGGCCTGCTGTGTTGAACAGTTTTACAAACTTGACCTCATTTTGCCTTATTATGTTTGCAACCTGCACAGGCAGCTCGCCCTTTGCAGTTTCTGTCAATTCCTCGTAGGTTATCCTGCCCTTTATCTGCTGAATCTTGTCCCTCTCGCCCTTGCCAATGTATACTCTCTCGCCTATCCTAATTTCCTTGGTTTTAGTGACCGCCTCAAGAAGCGTAAATTTGCTTTCGCCAACAAGCTGGACTATGGGCTCTGAGCGCAAGGAAGAAGACTTGCCAGTAGGCAAAAAGTCAAGGACATATGCATACTCCTCAAGTTCTTCGTTCTCTTCCATGCGCAAGCACCATTCATGCTATTTGCCCCTGTACTTCTCCACTATCTTCATTATTTCCTCTATCTGGCTTTCTTCCATGGGCCTTTTCTCTATTATCAGCACCTGCTTTAGCTGATCTTTGCTTATCGGCAAAATGTCCACTACCTTTACAGCAGTAGGCTTGGACAAGCCTACGCCTTCAAGCTCTTGCAGCATTGCTTTTGCCTTTTCAGCGCTGAGCTTCTTAAACTTGCTAGCATGCTCGAAAGCAAGCTTTTGCTCGTAGCCAAGCTCGCCATCTTTTTGCCTCTTTGCCAGTATCTCGTGAGCCTCTGCCAGCGTGACAGGCTTCTTGTCTATAGGGTTTAACATTCAAAGCACGATTGTATTTTCCAAATCAACCTTATATACTTTTCTACAAGGCGCTTCGCTCTAGTTTGCAGGTGGCTGCTGCTTTGAAATGCGCTTTGCAACTGCAAAGTAGTAAACCAGGATGATAACTACGATTATCACTACAAAAGCTGCCAGCCACTCCAGACCAAAAGGAGAAACAGGCGCTGAAGGCGCTGATGGAGTGGTCGTTGCGGGAGCAGGCATTGTTGTGGCAATGGCAGTGGTGTTGACCGGAAGTGTGGCGTTTAGGCTCGTAGCCACTGGCATGCCGTTGCTTGGGTATTTGCAGCCCCATTTTATAGCACCATTAGGGCATGAACCTATATTTCCACAGATTGTGCCAGTAGGGCATGTAACGTTGCTGCAGCTTACACATGAAACTAGGCTTGCAGCAGAAATTAGGGAGGGCAGCAAAAGCACTAGAGACGCAAGCAGTGGCAAATACCACTTTGTTTTCATGGCCATTCCGCCTTTAACTTATTCAAACAGTTAAAAATAAAAATCAGAAGGGCGCTTTAACAGGCTGGCTTGCAGATGGCACTAGGTAGCAGCGGGCTCGACGGTCCACTTTATTAGCTTGTATTCTTTTGCCGTATCGATGCTGCGTATTGGCAAGTAGCCGAGGAGCACCTTGTCGACTACCGCGTATTCCATCCTTATCTTGTGCTTCACAAACAGCCTCTTGTGGTATTGCACATCCTGCCTCAATGCGGTCTTGAAATTGTCGAACACTCCAAGGGTAAAGAAATCATAGCTGCCAATAAGCGGCGCGCAAACAAGATACCTGCTAATCAGCGAATATGGGTCGTCGCTCATGAAGGCCTTTCTCGCCTGCGCAGAGCTTTCCTCGTAACCCTCTGAAGGGCTGTACTTGGTGAAGAAAGACATGAAGGTGAGATCTGGCCTAGGCTGCATTACTATAGTCGGCCTGATAACATAGCCGCTGAGCATAAGCTTCCTGAAATTATATGCGACAGTGTTGAAATGCATGCCAAGCCTTCTTGAAATCTCGCTGAAGGAGAGCCTTGCATTGGAATTAAGCAGCTCGAGCAGAGGCTTGTACTTCTGGCTTATTGGCAGCCTTTCGAGGAGCTCGTTTCGCAAAGGAAAGAATCCGAGTTGCCTGTGGACAACCCACGAAGAACGCCAGGTTACGCCATACTTTGAGAGCAGGATCTGCATGCTTTTGTCCCATCTCGCATATTCCCCGCTACTCGGCGAAGTGGCGTAGATTATCAAGTCGTAGTGACCTTTTGTAGCAACGGCAACTTGAGGTATATAGGAGCTTGAAAGAAGTCTTGCTATTTCTTCATAGCTTGGTTTTTTAGCGAATTTTGCAGTTACAAGGTGTGGGCTGACGAGCCCCAGCTTTGCCTCGTCTAGCTCTAGCACATACTTTATGCCTAGCGCAGATTCCAGCTGCCTCAGCTTCTTGAGCACCGTAACTCTAGAGAGGCCTGAAAACTGTGCAAGGCTTGATATTGATACCCTCGAATTTTCGGAAAGAGCCCTCACCATCTTCCTGCTTTCTATGCTGTATTTTTCGTTAAAAAGACTGTGAAAGCTAGGTGATATCTCCATGGGACCACTTTACATTTTAACAATAATCGTTTAATTAATTGTAATTGTATCTACTGCTTAATTAAGTTTTCTAACATCATAGAAAGAGAGGAAAATGAACCTGAAACTACTTGCAAACACATATCTCGCGCTTGCGTTGCTGCTTGGCGCTTTGCTGCCTGTGATGCTTAGCCTTGCAAGCAGCACAAACATTTCCCTATTCCTCTTTTATGCCTACTCAATAGGCGCTGTGGTAAGCCTTCTTGTCATTGTTTCAAGTGGCAGAAAAGACATATTGCTCAACTATCTGAAAAATAGGAACGAGCTTGCGAAGATAGCAGGCATAGGGCTTCTCAACTACGCTTTCCTAGAGTACGGTCTTACGTTTGCTGAAAAGTTCATAAGCGCTTCTTTGGCCACTGCCGTGTATAGGACATACCCCCTGCTTATGCTGGCCTTCCTACCAAGCCTGCTTAGGGAGCGAATAACAAAATACCAGATTGCTGCGATCTGTTTGGGAATCGCAGGCATATATTTCGCACTTACTGGAGGCAATATCGGCCTGCTGCTTTCAAGCAACGCCTACGTTGTGCTCTTCGTAGTGGGCATAGCGATTGCAAGTGCGATAGCAACTGTTCTCGTGAAGAAGTACTCTTTTGATATGATAACTGGCATGTTCATATTCAACTTGGCAAATGCGGCGTTTTTTGGGGTTGCGTTTCTGGCCGCTGGCGGAGCTCTAAACGCATTCTCTATGGCACAGATTGTTGCGCTGCTTTACACGGGCATAGTCTACAACGTGTTTGTGGGATTTATGTATTACAGCGCTTTCCGCATGCTTAAATCGGCCTTCGTTGCAAACATATACTTCCTCTCTCCATTCGTAACCTTCCTATATGCCTATGCGCTGCTTGGCGAAGCAATAAAACCTTATTACATAGCAATCGCTGCATTGGTTGCGGTGGGCATTGTAATACAGAAATTTGATAGGCCGGCGACAAACTATGTCAGAAAGCAAAGACATTCGCACACTCTTCTTTTTGACGTTACCAGTGCTTTCGTTAATACAAAAAGGCCTGAAATACAAAACGTAATCAGCAAAGGCGGCCGAGTGCTGGCACTTAATGCAAAAGCAAACGCAGTAAAGGGCATGGAAAGCACGATAAGCAACATAAAAGAGGCTGATGCTTTTATCTATACCGATGCACACGAAATTGTAAGCGAAGATGAAAGAGCTTTCATAAGGGAAATAGTAGGTGCAGATGAGGAAGATAGAATAATTATGTGCGCGGGACCTGTAGAGAAGTCAGAGGAGCTTCTTGACAGGCTGGCAAGCATAAGCGGTCTGGGAATAAACGACGAAGCAGACAGCAAGAAGGTATAAAACGTTAGGTATAAAAGTTTAGAATGCCTGCTTATTCTTGGTGCTTTTGTTGGAGCCCAGAGAAATATACCAGGCGGTGCTTAGAGAAGTTAAAAAGCAGATTTCAGGCAATGAGCAGGTAATCGAGCTTATGTTCATTTCCCTCCTGGCAAATGGCCACGCACTTCTAGAAGGCGTTCCTGGCGTTGCTAAGACAACGATGGCAAAGGCCCTCGCAAGCACCATACAAGCTGACTTTAAGAGAATACAGGGCACACCTGACTTGGAGCCTAGGGACATAATTGGCTTTACATATCTGGAAGGAGGCGAGGTAAAGATTGCAAAGGGCCCTATCTTCACAAACATACTGCTTGTAGATGAGATAAACAGGATGCAGCCAAAGACTATGAGCGCATTCCTTGAAACCCTTGCGGAAAGGCAGGTGTCAATAGGAAACCAGACTTTGCCCTTGCTGAAACCTTTCATAGCCTTTGCGACTCAGAACCCACTCAACATAGAAGGCACCGTGCCTATACCAAAGGTCCTTGCGGACAGGTTCCTCGTAAAGATCGATGTTGGCTACGTAAGCCAAGAAGAAGAGAAGGAGATGCTGAGGCTCAAGGAACAGGAAGCTGTTCAGCAAGAAATAAAGCCCGTTATTGATACTCTCCAAGTCATACAACTACAAGAAGCAATTAAGCAGGTAAAGATGCCCGAAGAAGTGGCAGACTACATTACTAAGCTTGTTGCTGCCACGAGGAATGACATACACGTGGTTATGGGTGCAAGTCCTAGAGCAGATATTGCCTTTATGCTTTGCGGCAAGGCGCGGGCGCTAATATATGGCAGGAAGGAGGTAAGCATAGAGGACATAAAAGCGCTGGCTAAGCCTGTTCTTAGCCACAGAATAGTAGTAAGGGCGACAGGCGGTATAGGTGTAAAGGGAATAATTGATGGGCTTGTAGCAACAGTATCTTGATTACAAAAAGAGCTTGCTGAGGGGGGAAAGGAAGGGAAAAGGTAAAATATTTAAATACAAAAGATAAAAAGATATTGTGGTGTTATGAATTTGCTGTCTTGGGACTTTAGAAAAGCAATCTATATACTAGCAGCAATTACCTTGGCAACGGGTGTTGTAACTGCGCAATCTTCTCTGCAGGCATCAGTACTTTCGCTTCTCTGCGGCATAGTAGGTTTTGTAAGGGCAATAGTAGGAGTACTTGCTGTAGTGCTGTTTATACTTGGTGGCGTTCTTTATGCTGTAGGCCACTTCCTTCCTGCAAGCGGTAATCTTAGGCAAAACATACAAGGATGGGCTATGGGTATGCTTTTTGCAGGGGTAGTAGCAGTAATAATATTCATAATTGCGGAGCCACTCGTTTCAATGCTAACAGGTTTGGGTGCGGCTGCAGGCACCTCTGGAATAAGCATTCCTTCCTGCAACCCATGAGAAAAGTGGCCGGTATATGAATGCCACAACGGCTAGTTAAGGAAAAGTTTGAATTTTCATTGTTGCTTTTTCTGTTTCTCAGTTTCGAAACTGTATCTTACATTCTTTCTTTATTCTCTCTACTGGGCTATATCCTATTTGTGCTTTTTGCGGTGCTAACAGTCACTTATTTTTACTATTTTTCGCTTGAACCTTCAAAGCACAAAAACACCCATCTACTTTTCATAATGGCGATTACGCTGCTCGGCTTTGCAATTTTCGTTTCACACGCTGCGGCACAGTTCATAGGAGTCGCCGTAATTTGGGGCGTAGGCTCGCTTGCATTCTTCGTAGAATTATTCGCAACGTTCTTTATGCTCGGCCTTGCGGCCTACTTTGCAAAGAAAAACAAGATCGCTTTTGCCATACTTTTATTTTCTGCTTTTGTAGTGATAATGCTTTTATTCGGTACTACGCTCGTTCTCAAAGGAATGGGGGAAGACGACGAAATGTTCATAATAGTAAAATCTGCACAGCTGTTGCTCAAGGGGGTCAATCCTTATGGTGTTTCTTTCTCCAGCCAACTTCTTTCAAACAGCACTAGCTTTTCGCCCACTGTCAGTTTGCAAAATACAATTCTTGGAAATCTTCAGTATCCCCCGCTGTTCCTCCTCGCATATACTCCATTCTACATAATCTCACGGGGCAATGTTGAAGCAAGCTTCCTTGTTTCTTATGGCTTCTACCTTTTCTTCTTTTTATCTGTTTTATTCTTAGCGAGGGCAGGGAACAAATCTTTAGCGCCGCTATCGCTATCGTTTGCTTTTGTCGTGGCAGTATCGATTGTATTGGTTTCCGCAGTTATGGATATGCTTCTTGTAGCTACATTGCTGCTTGCGTATTCAAAACTTGAGTCCAAATACGCCTGGCTCTTTCTAGGCTTGGCAATTTCGCTGCAGGAGCTCCTATGGGTACCTGTTCTGTTTATGCTTGTCTATCTAGCTAACGAGAAGGGCGCAAAGTATGCAGCGAAGCAGCTTGTCGGAGCACTCGGCGTGTTTCTTGCAATAAGTGCTTGGTTTATTATATCAAAGCCGGGCGCTTTTTTTGCAAGTATGTTCATGCCGCTTTACCAGCCTTTGCCATCTAATACCTCGCCAATCGGTTTTGCGCTTATAAAACTATTGGGCGTAGCTGTTTCTGTTTATCCTCTTCTTTTTGGCCTGTATTTGCTTATTTTCAGCCTTTTGCTCCTTTACCACGATAGAAAGCCAATGGTATTCCTCTTCAGTATGCTTGTATTCTTACTATTTGACAGGTCTATAATAACATACTACACTATGTTTGGCGTTCTCTTTGCGTTTGCGCTGTTCGAGGCAGAAGAAAAGAGGAAAAGGGGCATACTAACTAAAGCGATAAGAAAAAACAAACGCAGCTTTTTCATCGTTGTAGCCTTGCTTGTGAGTGTAGCGCTGCTTCTAATCATTCGAGCACACGCCGCCTATTCTAAAAGCTTTAACATCGAACTTACGAATCAATCGCTGCATGCAATTAACGGCACTTCCATACTCACAGGCACGCTCAGATACTCTGGAATAGAAAATAAAACAGTCTATGTGTTTATAGGAGCAATCAATGCAACGCATGCATACGAATTTGGCCTAGTCAACCAAACAATACTTGTGCCGAAGGAGAAGCAAAGGCAAGAATTGTGTAACGCAAGCGCATGCTATGCGGACATAAACAAAATACTGCTCAACGGCACTGGAACTTACAACTTTGTTGCAGTAGCAAATATCTCCAAAGCCAAATGCGCATACGCCGTCTTTTACTCAAGCGGCTATTACTATGTCTCTAACTCCGTTTGTGGCTGATTATATGCTGCTCGTAGATGCACATTGCCATATCAACCTGGCCAAAAATCCGAAAGAGGCGATAAGCTCTGCATTAGAAAATGGCGTGGCGGCAATAATCTGCTCTGGCGACAGTTTGAAAGATAGCGAGGAGTGCATAGAGCTTGCAGATGGAAAGCGCATATTTGCTACAATAGGCGTTGGACCTGATTTTGCATGCAAAGAAACAAATTATGTAGAGTGGCTGAAAGAAAAGATAAAAGAAAACAAAGGAAAAGTAGTAGGGATTGGTGAGATAGGCCTAGATGCAAAGGTAGAATGCAATGTGAAGAAGCAGGAAGAGGTATTTAGAGACCAGATAAAACTTGCAAAGGAGTTTGGCATGCCGATAGTAGTGCATTCAAGGCAAATGATAAACAGGGTAATAGAGATACTAAAGGAAGAGAAGGCAGAGAAGGCAATGCTGCATTTCTTCGAAGGTGATGAAAAACATGCAATCGAACTTGCTAGCATGGGTTACTTTCTTTCTTTTCCTCCATTGGAGAGCTCGAGAAGGAATAGGATTATAAAGATGCTCTCGCTAAACAATATAGTAACAGAAACGGATTCGCCATTTGCAGGTAAAGAGCCTAGCGATGTCTTGAAGGCCGTTGAGATTATTGCAAGAATAAAAGGTGTTAGCATGGAAAGTGCTGCTGATGCAATAACGCAAAATATTAGAAACCTCTTCAACATAAATATTGTTCAGGGCCCGTAGCTCAGCTTGGACAGAGCGGCAGCCTTCTAAGCTGATGGCCGTGGGTTCAAAATAAGCTTGGCTTATGCGACTCCCACCGGGCCCGCATAAAGGAGGCGATCTTATGGCAAACGGAAAAAACACAAAGTATGATGAGCTTATTGAGCAGATCAAGCAGCAGATTGACTTGTTACTTAACGATACTAGCGTGCCTAGGAACGTGAAAAACGCGCTAGACGAGGCCAAAAAGGCTTTGCAGAAAGAAGAAGATGCGTATCCTGTGAGGGCTTCGACAGCGATCTACAAGATAGACGAAGTTAGCAATGACGTAAATCTGCCACCTTATGCAAGGACAGCAATTTGGAATTTGCTGAGCATGCTGGAATCAATAAAGGAGTAGATGTCTGCAAATAAACGCTTAGATTGCTAGTGTGAGCAGGGAGCACAGAAAAGACTATAGCCTAAAATCTTAGGAACCTGACAAATTATAACTCTTTTTATCGTCGTTAAATACAATCCCTACAGCAGGGGGTACTTTCTCTCTTTCGACGACAAACCTCTCAGGGCTTATGTAAAATGGTTCGTGCCTAGAGTTGTGTGAACTACATAAAAGCTTTTACACAAATAGCTTTTCATTGATGCATTCTTTATTTTATGTGTAATATGTGTAACCTTTAAATATTTTATGTGTAATATGTGTAACCTTTAAATATCTCCTCTTTTATATAATATTATAGGTGATGCAATGGGGAAGAACATTACTTTATCTGTACCCGACAGCCTTTACGCTGTTATGAAGGAGCATCCTGAGGTAAATTGGAGCACTATAGCCAGGCGTGCAATAGAAGCGTTTGTAAAGGTTCTTTCAAAAGCAGAGGAAGCCAACGACAAGATATCCAAGACATATGGCAGCGGGGTTGAAAGCAGAGTCTCAATGGGCTTCAGCGACAACTTTAACGAAAACAGATTTCCAGCCCAGGAAGGGATGTACGGTTTTGGTTACAATGCCGGTATAAATTTCAATATCGTTGTGCAACCAACAAGGCGCCAACCACAGGGAAAGTCTGCCACGGAGCTAAAAGAAGTGCTCAAGACTGCTACCAGCGAGATATGAAATTCGGAGCAAAAGTAGATAAAATTCAAACTTATGTATTTTTTTCATTTGAAAATTATATCTCCAAGTGTTTCCTTTTCATATTTTCCAAATTTTTCAAGTAAATTTTCATTTTTTAAAATCTCTTCCAGCTCCATTACGTGCCCTATGCCCAAGACCACCATTAATTTATCATTATTTTCAAGTGCCTCAAGGATTGTTTTAAGCATCTGGTAATCCCTATATGCTTCTACATAAAGGTTAACTTCACTTATCTTATACTTCATATATGGATAAGGGGTCTGCAAATTGAGTTCGAGCAAATCTTCTATTCTTTTATTCTCAACATATTTACTTGCAATATAATTCATCGCATTTATAAAAGATTTGAAATTTGTATCACTTGGATATTGATTCAACAACTGCTTAAAAGATTCCGCGTATTCTTTTAATGAACCCTCCAAAAAAGCATTTATGGTCCTTTCTACTGCTTTATTGAATGCGTCCTCTTTGGATTTGCCTATTGCCTTTAGGCTATTATAAGATCCTGTAAAATACCAGAAAACAGCAAGTGGAAAACCATCAGACTTGTCATATTTGATGATGAGCTCTAAAATTTTCTTGACATTCAAATCGCTGCCTTCAACTTTTATGTCCCTCTCATTTGCATAATTTGTTATATATTCAGATATTGACCAATTCTCCTTGTCTTCGAATTTTAGCCTTAAATTCTCTGGATTTCCTTTGGGAGTTTCTTCAATCAGTATTTGTGGATTTATTTTTTCAAAAATCTCTTTTGTTATAGCCTCATGATCTTTATTGGCTCTCTCATGTGTGATTCCTATCAATGCGAGTGTTTTATTTTTAAACTTGAACTCGTAAATAGGCGAATCTAAAAATTCAAGTATATTTGTTTTCGATGTTTTGAGAGTATCATATATTCTTTTAACTTCTTCTTGCTGTATTATTTTTGCCTTTGCAGATTCAACCGTCACTATCACCATTTAAAATTGAATACATTATAGAATTTTCTAAATTAATAGCTTTGCTATGTTACCCATATCCTCAATATGCAATTATATAATGAATTACCAGATATTTAAACATTGTTTTGTATATCATCGGTGAATTGGTCAATTTATAGGCGTGCACTCTCAGGGCTATTAACTCACAGTAAGGAACCCTTGCTGTAGAAATTGTGTTTAACTGAAATAAGAAAATTTTTAATTTGCCATGATCTTCGTATCCATTCCATTAAAGAAGCAACTTACTTTACCAATTTAAGAAGGCTTGCATTGCGGATTTTAAATAATTTGTAATAGTACAGTCAAAAGTGTTTGCACCCCTTTGTAGAAAAATGTTAAAATACTTGAACACCAATACAGCAAATAACATTTGTGATACATTGAGTAATATAAAAATAGGAGTTCTGGGTGGCATAGGGCCTGAAGCGACAAACGAGTTTTATGGGAAACTCATAAAAGGGCTACAAGAAAGGGGTTTAGTAAAAGCCAATCGCGATTTTCCCCAAATAGTTATAAATAGCATACCTGCGCCAGAGCTTGTAAATGAAAGTATTCCTGATGAGGACTTAGCTATGTATATTGATGGTTTAAAGCAATTAGACACGTTTGGGGTTGATTTTATTGTTATGGTATGTAACACTATCTACTTGTTTTATGACAAATTGCAAGAGCAAATAAAGACCCCGATACTTAATTTGAGAGAGGAAATCAAACGCACGATTGATAATAAAAAAGTTAATTCTATATTAATATTAGGCACCCCTAGCACTGTAAATAAGGGCCTTTACAAATTTGATGGTGTAAACTGTATAATTCCAGATAAGTCAGAACTTGAAACGTTGAGCAGCGCAATATTTGAATTTAATCTAGGAAACAAAAAAGAGCACCAGGCAGAAAAAGTGAAAAATATATGCAACAAATATGTTAGCTATAGAAAAGCTGAGACAGTAATCTTAGGCTGTACTGAAGTGGCGCTAATGCTGGAAAATGAGAATTTTCCAAAAATTAATACAATAGATGTGCTAGTAGATGCCACAATAAATCGATTTGCAGAGCATAGCATGACGCAATGAATCAAAACCAATGATTACCTTTGTAAGCAAGTTGTAAGTAGTTATGTGCTGATGGGCTCTATATTATTGCATATCTTTGTATACCTTCAGTGAATCGGTCAATTTGCGGGCGTGCAATAAATTCATAGAGCTCCTTTATGATTTTTGATGCTGTTTTCCTGACTTTAGAGAATATTGTATAATTGAAATGCGTTTTATAATGAAGTATTCTTCCTATTTCGTTTGCCGATAGAAATTCTGCAAGTTCCCTATCTGTTAAATGCAATATCTGTTCTATCACTAATGCGATAATATGTTTGGCATACTTTCCAGTATGCCCATATCTCTTTGATACAATTCTTGCATACGCAAGAACCTCTGGTATTTTATATTTTAGGTCGCCTATTTTCATGTAATCATCTTGCATGGTATTGGCAGGGACTTATCGTCGAAAGAGAGAAAGGGTCCCTGCTGTAGGGATTATATTTAACGACGAAGAAAAGATTTATAATTTGTCAGGATCCTACTACTAATATACT
>JAGDXZ010000044.1 GCA_023270015.1 Microcaldota archaeon
GCCATTACGCAACTTTTTGCAGACATATCCTCCCCCACGCGCCACTAATATTATGAAGAATCTTTTATTTTAAAATCCCGATCTTCTGAGAAGGTTCTGTAGCGTTAGCGTAGAATTTTTTCTTGACTTTAGCTAAAATTAAACGATTTTTAAGTTTAATAAAAAAAATTTCCGGCGAAATGATTATTTTTAATTTTAGAAAAATATTACGGAAAATTATTTATATACAATATGCAATAAATTAACGTGCAAGACGCTGAAATACCGGAAAAGGTAAGGGAGACATTCGAAAAGATAAAACAGAATTCTGCAAGCAAAGTAAAGCTGATAGAAATAAAGGGCAGCTACTTTGTCTATGCCTACGCCTATGTCTATGACGAGAACATAAACAGGAAAAGGTATGTGCAATACTACCTTGGCAAGATAGAGAAAAATGGAAAATTCGTAAAAAGATACAGGAAGATGGGCAAGTACAAGGCAGCAACCTTTTCAGAGTACCTTCGCGCTCGGTTCGGCAGCGATATAGACAGGGCACTCAACAAGTTCCTTTACCCCGATCCTGAAACCTTGGCGATACTGCAGGCATTAAGCATGAATTCAAGGAGCCATGTTGCTGAGATAGCAAAGCAAACTGGCATTCCTGCATCGACAGTTTCGTACAAGCTCCAGAAAATAATTGAAACATACCAGATACGCAAGACTGTGGAGATAAGGCCTGATACCTTCGGCTTCACCAGATTCCTTGTCACAGTAAGATTCCTTACCACAATGAAGCCGAGGCAAGAAGAGATAAAGGCGCTGCTGGAGAAGGAGCCAAGGGTGCAATTGGTTCTCGCAATGACTGGCTACTACGACTTGGCAATCTACATTGTCGCAGAAAGCACAGAAGCACTGGAGAACATAATTTATGGCATAAGATCGAGCAAGGAATTTGCACCTTACCCTGCAGCTTGGAATGTAAGCTATATCATAGAGCCTGTTGGCTGGTTTGTGCCTCTTCGCAACGAATTCTTTGAACAATTAGTAAAGCAGAGAGTATGGCACAGGACCAAGGAAACGCCAAGAAAGCTGCAAGGCCAGCTGACAGTTGCCGAGTACACGGTACTAGCTGAGATGAACAAAGATGCGGGCCAAGAATTCAAGGAAATAGAGCTGAGAAACAAGCTCAACGAAGGAAGCGCAAGCTATACTTACGACAAGCTTCTAAGCAACAAGACCATAGAGCGTGCCACAATAATAATGCAGAGACTTCCAGCAAAGTATTTCGCTTTCCTGTATGTGGTCCAGAACGATATGGGCAAGTTCAACAGAACAATAAGAGAATATTTGGAAGAGGTTATTGAGGAGACCGAGTTTCCCACGAACAAATTCGTCTATGTTGCAGACGTGTCGTCTCCATATGGAGCGATCCTGATACATCCGGTCTATTCGGAGGATAACGTAGAAAAGATAAAAGAAGAGTTGTTGCAAAAGGTGAAGGGTGTAAGAATAAGGTCCTCGATAATTACTAATGTGTTGTTAGGAAGTATAGGGACAAGAAAGTTTGATATGCAACAATCCAAACAATACGAGCTCCTACAAAATATAGTTAGTCAATAAGAGATAAAATTAACAATCGATGTTTAGCTTCCCCCACCGTTTCCTCCCATTTTTTCACCGTATACCCCTAAAACCTTTGTATTTATAAACCCTTCGTACAGGTACGGGAAATACTGTAATCGTGAAGATAATCAATAAAGAGTGGCATGCTAAATCTGCTTCTAAAATTGCAGCTCTGGAACGCGCTATGAAAAAGATAAAAAGACAAACAGAGAAAAATAAAGAGGGGTTATGCTAAAGCACATAGAGCTCCAGAACTGGAAGACGCACAGGTCTACGTCGCTAGATTTTGCAAAGGGCACAAACATACTTGTCGGGCAGATGGGAGCTGGCAAGAGCTCGGTGCTTGACGCCATCGCCTTCGCCCTCTTTGGCAAGTACCCTGCGCTGCAGCACAGGCAGGTTACAGTAAGCGACATAATAACAAACAGGCCTGTGCAGATGCAAGAGGCCAGCGTCAGGCTAAGCATGGAAATACAGGGCAACGTCTATGACATAACAAGGAAGATAGAGCTCAACGGCACGACCTCTGCAACAATAAGCAAAAACGGCGCTTACTTGCAGTCTCAGCCGCAAAGAGTGAACGAGCAGGTTGAGAAAATATTGGGCATAGACTACGACCTTTTCATGCGCGCGATCTACTCGGAGCAGAACAGGCTCACCTATTTTCTTGAGCTTTCACCTGGAGAGAGGAAAAAGGAAATAGACGACCTTCTCGGCTTGAGCGCGTTCGCCACAGCCTATGACAACACCACCTCTCTTATAAACAGGATAAATGACAGAATAGAGGACCTTGAAGGCCTTGCAAAAAGCCAAGACATTGAAGGCATGAAGAAAGCTAAGGAGGAATTGGCAGGCAAGCTAGCAGATACTAGCAGCAAGCTAGGCGTGAAAAAGCTAGAGCTAGAAAAGGCTAGCGAAAAGGCTAAGCAGGCTAAGCAGAGGCTAGAAGAGGCAAAGGCGGCAATGGCTAAAAAGCAGGAGCTTAGCCAAAAGAAGGCAAAGCTTGAAAGCAAGAAGCAAACACTCGCAAAGGAGCTTGAAGAGCTCAAGGCAAAGCTGAGCATTGGCGCAGAGCAGCTAGAGAAAAAGCTGGAGGAGCAGAGGAAAAGGGCTACCGAGCTAAGCGAGCAAAGCGCTGAGCTTGAGAAAAGGGCAAAGGAGGCACTCGAAGCAAAAGCCAGGCTCAACGCAGAAGCTGAGGAGCTTGCGAAAAAGGGTGAAGAGGCAAAGAAGATTTCTGAAAGGATAAAGGGCAGTTCCTCGCAGGACTTTCTCAAGCTGGCAGAAGGGCTAAAGAAGGAGCTCGACTCCCTGCTAGAGGAGCAGGCAAAGCAGCAAGCGCAGATAAGCGAAAACAGGAAATACATGGAGGAGCTGAAGAGGCACATAGCGAAGTGCCCTGTCTGCGAAAGGGAGTTAACGCCGGAGCTCGTAGACTCGCTTCTTGCAAGCAAGCAAAAGGCCATAGACATCGCCAGCGAGCAATTAGCGAAGGTAAGCAAGGAGATTGAAGAGAAGAGGCTTAGCATAAAAAACACAGAGCAAAAGGCAAAGGAGCTCGAGCGCGATGAGCAAAGGCTTGCTGAACTAGGCGACATTGCAGGCAAGCTTGAGCATGCTAAGGAAGAGCTAGAAAAAGCTGAGAAAGAGGCTGAGGAGCTTGGAAAGAAAAGAGAAGAGAAGGCTAGAGAGCTTGAGCAGGCAAACAAGGAGCTGGCAAGGCTCGAAGCTTTGCACGATGAGGCTGAAAGAAAGAAAAGATACGAGCAGGAGCTTGAAGATGCTGAGCAGGAGCTTGGAAACCTTGAAAAGGAAATTACTGAGATAAGGATAAGCCAAGAGGAAATTGACAAGCTCAGCACAGAGTACACAGCAGCAAGCGCTGAGCAGGCAAAGCTAGGCGCAGAAGTAAGTGGCTTAGAGGCTATGCTTGAGCAGCTGAAGGCCCAGCTAGCAGACAAGGAAAAGCAGCTCAGCGAGGCGCAAAGGCTTAAGGAGGAGATAGAAAAGAAGAAGCTCGCAGCGAGCGAGCTTGCAAAGTACAAGAATGCGCTTGCAGATACGCAGGTAACGCTTAGGAGCAAGATGGTAGAGTACATAAACGCTGTTATGCAGAGCATATGGCCTGAGCTTTACCCTTATGCCGACTACCAGGGCATAAGGCTTGAGCCTACCGACGACGACTATGTGCTTATGCTTAGAACGAACAGGCAAGGAAAAGAGTGGGAGCCTGTAGAGGCGATAGCGAGCGGAGGTGAAAGGAGCGTAGCGTGCTTGGCAATGCGTGTCGCATTTGCATTGGTGCTTGTCCCAAACCTCAAGTGGCTAATACTTGACGAGCCCACGCACAACATAGACAGGCAGGGCATAGAGAAGCTAGTAAGGGCAATAGGCGAAGCTTTGCCAAAGTACATAGAGCAGATATTCATAATAACGCACGACGAGCTGCTAAAACAAGTGCCTAACGCCAGGATCTATGTCTTCTCTAGGGACAAGGCAGAGCAAGGAGAAACTCAGATAGAGGAGGTGAGCGCATGAAGATAGGCATAGTATCTGATTTCCACCTTGGATATGAGCGGTTCAGGCAAGACGCCTATTTGCAGGCAAAAGAGGCATTGGAGAAGGCGAGCGAAGAAGCAGACTTGCTGCTTGTGCCTGGCGACATATTCGACAACAGGGCGCCGAAACCTGATGTGATTGCTGAGGGCATAAGCCTATTCAAGGAGCTTGCAGAGAAGGAATGGAAGGCCAAGGTGGCTGAGTACATTGGGCCAGGCAAGGCATATACCTCGTTGCCCATAGTGGTAATACCAGGCACGCACGAGCGAAGGGCAGTTGGCGAGCTTAATCCAGTAAGCCTGCTTGCCTTAGCTGGGCTTGTTGTCGATGCCAGCGACGCTGTCGTAGTGGTGGAGAAAGACGGCGAGCGCGTCGCTGTTAGAGGCATAGGAGGCATCGCCGAAGAAAGGCTTAGAGAATACTTGTCAAGCAGCGAATTCAAACCGGTTGAGAATGCATTCAACATACTCATGTTTCACCAGTCCCTTTACGAGCTCATGCCATTCAGCAAGGACTACATAAGCTTCGAAGAGTTGCCAAAAGGCTATGACCTGTATGTATGCGGGCATATCCACAACAGAATAGAGGACAAGGTGCACGGCAAGCCTTTGCTAATACCTGGAAGCACAGTACTCACGCAGCTCAAAGAAGCAGAGCAAGAGCCAAAAGGCTTCTACCTGTTTGATACCTCGACAGGCAAGGCGGAGTTCAGGCACATAAACACAAGAAGGTTTGCTGTGGTGAAGGTAGATGTGAGTGACAAAGAGCCGGGGGAGCTTATGGATGAAATAGAAAGGAAGGTTGCTGAGAAGATAGGTGAAGACAAGCCAGTAATAAGCGTAGTGCTGCAGGGCAGGCTCAGGAAGGGCATAAGGCTTGGCGACTTGCCACTTGTAAAAATCCAGAGGGAGTTTGAAGGCAGGGCCTCTGTGGAAATTTCTGGAAATGGAATAGACGAGGCAACAGCAATAGCTGATGAATTTGCAGCTGGAAAGCTTGAAGGGGTTTCTGTAAAAGAGTTCGGAATGGGAATATTCCTAAAGAAGCTCCAAGAATTCGGCTACGCGCTGGATACTCCGCCTGCGGCATTGTTTGAAAAGCTCTCAACGCAAACAAAGGAAAAGGCAGTTGCAAGCGCGATGGAGCTGCTTTTCGGCAAGCAGTAGCCGAATTTAGCTGTTGCTGTTATTAAATATTTATCGTTGATATTGATATTAAATCTGATTTCATGCTGAGCACACCAAGAGGGATGAGGGACTATAGCCCTGAAGAGGCAAAATTCCTCAACAATTTGATAGAAAAGGCAGAAACAGTGTTCAGAAGGTTTGGCTTCTACCCGCTTATAACCCCGGCTTTGGAAACAAAAGAGGTACTAAACGCAAAGGTATACGGTGGAGATTCAGAAAAGGAGCTTTTTGAGATAAGCGAAGAAAATATGGGGCTAAGGTATGATTTTACAGTGCCAATGGCGCGCTACGTTGCAATGAACAAAGACCTGCCACTGCCTTTCAAAAGATACCAGATAGGCACAGCATGGAGAAAGGAGGAGCCGCAGCACATGAGGCTTAGGGAATTCGTGCAAGCAGACGTTGACATAGTGGGAAGCGAAGACATAACAAGCGATGCTGAAAGCATAGCTGCTTGCGCCACCGCACTAGACGAGATGGGCGTTGAGGCTTACGAAGTGCACATAAACAGCAGAATTATACTCGACGGAGCGCTCGAGATGTTCGGAGTCGGCAAGGAAAAATGGATAGATGCAATAAGAGTTGTTGACAAGTTTTCAAAGCTTGGCTATGATTCCACACTCCAAGAGCTTGACAAGATAATTGGTAAGGCTTCAGAGGGCCTTTTAAACCTTCTAACAGGCGACACTGAAGAAGCAAAGGAAAAACTTATGGCAAACTCGCAGAGGGCAAAGGAAGAAATAGAAAAACTCGAGAACCTTGAGGACCTACTGAAAAGCTACGGATTCAAAGGGGCAATCATAGAGGACTTCAGCCTTGCAAGGGGCTTTGCTTACTATACCGGCTTTGTTTGGGAGTTTGTAGCAAGGGAGGAGAATAAAAAGCTTCCAAGCATAGGCGGAGGAGGAAGATACGACAACCTCATTGGAATGCTAAGCAAAAAGCCACTGCCAGCAACAGGCTCTTCCATAGGCATATCGCGAGTCTTTGACCTGCTTTATGAGGAAACTGGCTCTAGGACCTATGCATACGTGTTCGTGGCAAATGTGAGCAAAGAGGATGTGAAGTATTGCATAGAGGTTGCCACAAGGCTCAGGGCTGCAGGCATAAACGTTGATATGAACAACACCTCCAGGTCTTTGGCAAAGCAGCTGGAGTATGCAAACAGCATAAAGGTGCCGTACGCTGTTATAATAGGAGAAGAGGAAAGGAAGGCTGGCAAGGTAAAGCTCAGGGATATGCAGACCGGAAGCGAGGAGCTTCTCGAATTAGATGAGCTCATTGAAAAGCTTGCGTGAGAATATGAAAAGCGTTGACGAAATTACCTACAAGACCATTGCAAGCGGGGGCATATTGGCAAGGCTTTATTTCGACATGCAGAGCGAAAAACAGGAAGATTTGCAGCCGCTAATGCTTGACCTTGTCAACAACAGGCTGCTGAAAACTCCAGGGGTGGTATACTGTTATGGCAGCATAGAGGAGCCCATAAAGCTGCCCGAGGGCGTTTACTCTACCAGCGCAACGCTAACAGTCCTTTTCAAAAATGCAGTCGCACTGCTCGATGTTGCTTTCAAGTTCGCCCCAGCAGGCATAGAAATACTGAAACCTGAGAAGGAATACAAGATAAGCATAAGCGATCTGCAAGCAATTGTGCTCAACGCTGCGCAAGTGTCGATAGACTACTCCCAATACATACTCAGCAAGGTGCTAAGCAAGGAAGACCTCGCAAAGGTGCAGCTTGAGCTAAAGCAGAGAGAAGAGCTTGGTAAAAGGCTCATGAGCAAGGGCAAGCAGGAAGGTGGCGATGGCCAAGGCCAGCAAGCGAAATAAAAAGGTTTAATTGCTTATTCTGCGTATACTTGACTGATATACGTGGCAAAGGAAAAGGAGATAAAAAGCATAGAGGACCTGCCAGGCGTAGGGCCAGCTACTGCGGAGAAGTTGAGACAAGCAGGCTATACCACGCTGGAGCAGGTAGCTGTTGCTTCTCCTTTTGAGCTTGCTGAGCTCCTTGGCATAAGCGCTGACAATGCTAAAAAGGCAATAGACGCTGCAAAGCAGGCTACGACAATAAACTACCTAGAGGCATCTAAGGTTCTTGAACGCAGGCTAAGCATAGGAAAGATAAGCACAGGCTCAAAAGGACTAGATGAGCTGCTTGGCGGCGGAGTAGAGACAAATGGAATAACAGAAGCCTACGGCAAATTCAGCAGCGGCAAGACCCAGCTGGGCTTCCAGCTTAGCGTAAATGTACAGCTGCCTGTAGGCAAAGGCGGCCTTGGGGGCGGAACATTATTTATCGATACCGAAAGCACTTTCAGGCCTGAGCGCATACAGGAAATGGCAAAGGCTATAGGCCTTGACCCTAAGACTGTACTCGACAACATATACGTGGTAAGGGCCACCACTGTAGAGCAACAGATACTTACTGTTGAGAGAGCTGACAAGCTAATAGCAGAAAAAGGTATAAAGCTCATTGTTGTTGACTCGCTCACCTCCCTCTTCAGGGCTGAATTTATAGGAAGAGGAGGCCTTGCCGAAAGGCAACAAAAGCTTAACGCACACGTTCACAAACTTCAGAACCTTGCTGATACCTTCAACCTAGCTGTATACGTTACGAACCAGGTAATAGACAACCCTGCCATTCTCTTCGGCGATCCAACAATACCCGTAGGGGGCAACATCATTGCCCATGCTGCAACAACGAGGCTGTATATGAGGAAAAGCAAAGAAGACAAGCGAATAGTAAGGATTGTAGATTCGCCGAACCTGCCTGAAGGGGAGGTTGTCATAAAGATAACGCCTGAAGGCATAAGGGATTAGCTTGCTAATCCTTGCTGGCATGGGGCTTGGCAAAGGGGATATAGCAGAGAGGGCTCTTGAACTAGCAAAGCACGCAGATGAAGTGCTTGTTGAGAAATACTCATCCTTCTTAGAAGAAGGTTATATGGAGTGGGTTGAGCAGAAAATAGGAAAGAAGCCCAAGGAGGTAAGCAGGGAGGACCTTGAACAATCGGCAGAAAAAACAGTAGAAATGGCGAGGGAAAAAGAGGTTGTGCTTCTAACGCCGGGAGACCCGCTAGTGGCAACGACTCACAAAATTCTACTGGACATAGCAGATAAGGAAGGAATAAAGACGAAGGTCGTGCATGCCCCTTCTGCTTTTTCAGCGGCAATCGGCGAAAGCAGGCTTTCCTTCTATAAATTCGGGCCTGTTGTCAATATACCCTATTGGCAAGAGCACTATAAGCCAACAGCCTTTGCAAAGACAATAGCCAGGAACCTTGAGCTTGGATTGCATTCGCTAGTATTTCTTGATATAAACAGGCAGGAAGGCAGGCCGATGAAGATCGAAGAATGCGTTGACATTCTCGGCAAAGCCGATGCTACTGAGAAAACCGGCCTGTTCAAAAAAGACCCTTATGTGCTAATTGAGGCAAACCTAGGCAGGGATGACCAGGAGCTTATGCTTACAAAGCTAGGCCTTGCTGCACAGCTAGGAAAAAGGTTGGAAGGAAAGATTCTTACTTTGATCTTCTTGTCAAGCATCGGAGTAGACGAGGAAGGTGTCAAAGCCTTTGAAGTTAGGGATTACCAGTAGCGCATAGTATATGCAAGCACGCCCGTAGCAACAAGCTCCTCAAACCATATGCTTGCTATCCTGAAGAAAATAGTTATCAATGCAGCCATGCCGAAAGTAACCCCCAAAGGGCCAAAGAAGGTGATAAGGTAGCCTAGAAGCGCAGCGTCTGTAACTCCAAGAGTTCCGGGCACACCTGTCACCATTCCCAAGAGAAGCGCCGAAGTATAGACAAACAGCAAAGTGGGCAAATAGGCTATGCTCATATTTATGCCGAAGCTCAGTATGACAAAATATAGGGCAAGTCCGCTGAATATCATTGCAGGCACTGTAAAAAGCATTGCATAAGCATAGCTCCCTATGTCAAGCATCTTTTTGCTCTCGAAGTAGGTATCGCCAATGTTGAAAAAGCCCTTTAGGCGCTTGTACTTGTAAAGTCGTTTCTTGAGATATTTGAAAGGCTTCTCGTAGAAGATAAACACAAAGGGAATCAGCAGGAGGATGCTTATCGTTATTGATATTTCAGAATATTTGTGTACCATAAAAGCTGTCGCAAGCGCAACCACTATAAAGCCCAGAAAGTCGGTAAATATGTCTGCGACAACAGCAGGAAACGTCTGACCAAATTTTGTGTTTGTTTGCCTATTGACGGTGTATGCCACTGCTGCCCTTCCCCATCTACCTGGAGTTATGTCCATTGCAAACATTGAGAGATAAATTAAGAAATTTCGCCTCTTGGGCAAGTGTATTTTGAGCTTTCTGAGAAAGAGATCCCATTTTGGAAATCCTACTATATCGCTTAAAAGAACGCAAAGGAGAGCTAGGCCGTAATATCCCAGCTTGATAGAAAGCAAGGTACTCACAAACTTGTCTACACCTTCATTGATAATGGCTATTGCTGATATTACAAAGAAAATTACAAGACTTGCCAAGAGCACTCCTAATAGCGCAATCTTTGCCTTCCTTATCCTATCTTGCTGCTTTTTTGCAAAGCTGTCCGTATAATCAGCAAGTTTTATATTAACTAAAACATAAATAAAAACATGGCATGCAAAAGAAAAAGCAAAAAGACAAAGAAATAAGATGAAAAACAAATTTTTCAGGCAAGGTTACAGTATAAAAAGTGAAAGTAGTTTACTAAACGAGGCGGCGGAACCATATAAGTATTAAAAACCTTTTACCTCCAAAATCTTATCCAAGATAAGATGTACAAAGGGGCGCTAGTTGTATTTGATGGTGAAGGCGTATTGATCGATGGTGAGTTTCTTCCAGAGCTTGCAAAAAGGCTTGGAAAAGGAAAGGAGGTAGAGGAGATAACCTTTCAAGGAATACGCGGAGAAATAAAATGGGAGGATGGCTTTTACAAGCGCATAGAATTGCTCAAGGGAGCGACATATGAAATGTGCACAGATGTAGCAAAGTCTCTCAGCCCTATGAAAGGTGCGAAAGAGCTGGTTGAAGAACTCCATAAGCTAGGGATCAAAACCGTCATGATAACTGGTGGGTTTTCAATAGTAGCAGACAAGATAAAAGAAGAAATTGGAATAGACTTTGTTGTTTCTAACGAGCTAATATTCGAAAATGGAAAGCTTATAGGAGCAAAGCTTAATGTGAATTCAAAAAAAGCAGAAGCACTGAGAGAAATAATGAGAAAGGAAAACCTTGAAAATAGGGTCGTCATTGCTGCGATCATTGACGGTGCCAACGACCTTACTTTATTTGATGAAGCAAGGTTAAGGATTGCATTTAACGCACAAGAGGTGGTAAAGGAAAGGGCTGATGTGGTAATAGACGAGAAAGATCTTAGGAAGGCGCTACCCTACATCCGCGAAACATATTCGGCATATGCCAATATGCACCTAGTCAAAGTAATGACAGCGGCAAGAAAGTAGGCCTATCCTTTTTATACTTCTTCTCTTAATATCTTCAGGGTATAGATGCTAGAGCTTAAAATCAAAAACAAGGTTATCTATGCAGACGACGAGTCTACTAAGTCGTTGCTCAAAAATGGCTACTACGGGGAAGAGGAAAGAGGCATTCTAAAGCTTTCCAAGATTGAAGGGCTTTATCTTATAGACTCTAGAAATGCGACATGCAGCTCAAGCAAAGGCCCGGTCTCTTTTTTTGACATAGCTAAAGACGCATGGAAAAGCAAGAAGTTTATTGCAAGATATTTTGCTTACAAGGATTGGCGCGATAGGGGACTAGTAGCTATGGAGCCTGAAAGACAATACGAACAGCCGCAAGAAAATCCGATAAAGAAGTATCCAGCGATCGAGCTCAAGCTGCCAAGCTACCAATTGCATGGTGTATTTTTTAAGTCAGACATGGTTAGCATAGTGGAAGAAGACAATAAGGGCAAGGAGATTTATGAGAAATACTGGTTTGGCCAATACGGCTCATATAAGGCCCCGGATAGAGGAAAGTTAAACAAGCTGGATGTGTATGAAACGCTGTTCCTAATCGACCAAGGCATACTCACCCTTTACAATGCTACAAAAGAAGAAGTTTTAAACTTAGCTTCGAAAAGGCACCCTAACTTCCAAAGTCTTTATGACGTTTATTTTGATTGGCGTAGCAAAGGATATGTGGTAAAGACTGGATTCAAATTCGGCACAAATTTCAGGATATATTTTCCTGGTGCAAAGCCAGGAAGCGGACCGGACAAGAAGTGGATGCACTCTAAGCACGTGCTTCACGTATTTCCAAAAAACACCAAACTGCTCATATCTGAATGGGCGAGGGCCATAAGGGTAGCGCATTCGGTAAAGAAAACCTTCTTGCTAGCATTGCCTGGCACATCCAACCGTACTGGCGCCAACATAGATTTTGTTCTTTACCACAGGCATGGAGGAGAGGCAGACAATCCTGCAACAACCCCTCCAAAATTCGCGATGCTCACTCTCGGCGAGGAAGAGTATCTTGGTGGCGATGTCCTTGCACGCACAATAGAAGAAGCTACAAGAAGGAAGCTGGAGCTGCTTCTTGCAATAGTAGATCGCGAGACTGCTGTGACCTATTATATGGTCAAGAGGATACTACTGCCCAAAAGCAAGAACGAATACTATGAAATAGACTGGCTCCAGCCTTGAAGTGTCTGCACAGAAGTTATAGATAACTTTTAAATATTTGACAGCTAAAAACCTATCAGGGCGATAGGTGAAAACATGCTCCTCTCCGAACTAATGAGGATGGATATCTATAGCGACGCAGGGCAGTACCTTGGCGAAGTGCAGGACATAATTTTAGACTTGGAAAAGGGAGAAGTTAGCAGGCTCTTGATGGTTCCTTGGAAGAGTGCAAAAGGCGACGTTAGGACAGTTCTTCGACAGAAAAGCATTCTTTATAAAAGCGTAAAGAACGTGGGCGATGTAGTGTTGGTATCAGCACCTACTGTTCCGCAGGAAGCCACGAAAGAAGAGGCTGCTGACCTTTCAAGATAACAATCATGGGCTCTTACGAGTCTTGGGCTAGAAACTTCAAGTCAACTATAGATGAAGTTCTAGCCCTTTATGAATCGCAAAATGCGAATTTAGAGAGCATACTTAGCACTCTAAATAATGAGTTTTGGAACAAGTTCAAAAGGCCAGAAGACATAGAAGGCTTTTCAGACGACCTATTTTTCGAAAAGATTGCACAATTGGCTCTAAATAGTGCTGAAAAGGCAACAGGTAAAGATGCAAAAGAAATAGCAAACGCCTGCTATGAACTTGGATTAAAGAAAAACAAGGATTACGGCGCTGATAACATACTAAAGTTTGGTACCATGGGGCTGATAGTAAGGATAGGGGATAAGATAAATAGGCTTAACAACCTTATAAAGAACGGAACCGCTGCCGTTACTGAAGAGAAGCTCGTAGATACGATAGAGGATATTTTCAATTATGCAGTATATGGAATTATGCTAAGCAGAGGAAAGTGGTTCTAGAAATGGCAAGACGTAAGCTAGGAAATGAAAGCAAGCAAGATGCATACATGCATACAGAAAAATATTTATAGCTAGAAAAAGTTTTTATTATGAAACATGCCAAAAAAGACAGATATATGACAAATAGGGAAAAGACAGTAGGCTAAGCCTAAAAGGAAGAGAAACTCGAACAAAAAGAAAAGATGCAAAAGCATTCGAGCTAAAGCTTGACAAAAGCAAGATTGCGAAGTGAGAAGCCTACAACAAGCGAAAAGGGTTGTTGAAACCTGCCGTATAGGCGGAGTAGCTCGCTGATGAGTATGGAAAGAACCAAAGAAGGCAATTTACCGGATTTCGTTTCATTAGTAAGAACTGATGAAAGGGAGGTCTTCAAATATCTGCTTGAGCAATTTGGAATTTCATCGAAAGAAGGCCTAATGGAGTATAATGATTCAAGCATAATGGTTGTCTTTACTTCGACTAACAAGAAAAATGAATACACAGAAGTTCTTTTCGCGCGAAGGGAGGGTACGAAAGTATATGATCCTGTTTACATACGCTTCGACCCTGAATCCGACGAAGGAACGCCTTCTGTCTACATGCTAAAAAAGGGCAAGGTAGAAAAGATTGATGAAAAAGACTATTATGTTTTCATAACCGACGATTCATTGACTAACAAAGAAGTAGGCATAATCGTTAAAACAGGTAAAACCAGTGGTATTATGTATTTCTATTTTGAGCTTGCAATGGAAGGCGGTGAAGAAACAGATATTGCGCATGTTCTTTTAGCCACACCTTTTGATTCGTTTAAAAAACTGCCAAGAAAAACTGTTGAAAAATTTAAAGGAAGTGTAGAAAAAGGATTTCAAAGCGGCGGATCGAATGGAAGCATACTTCGGCTATCTGAAGCCGTAAACGAGTATCTTGTAAACAACAAACTTTTGAAGCATTGCGGCATAGTCTCTTTCGGCTATGAAGCCCATACTGATTCTTTACGCCCTGGTATAGAATATAAAGAAGCTTTCCCGTTGCTTCTTGTCGTCCCGTTATCGCTAGATGAAGAAAACAAGAAAAGCTTCAGAGCAATTAAACAAATTACGCCAATTATTCAAGGCTGGGATAATGTAAGATTTAAGATTAAATATTTTCCAAAAGAAAGCAAAGAAGTTACAATTGATAGCAATGGCGATAGACCTCTGTATGGCATTTATTCTTGACAAAACTCCTGACAGAAACGGCGATAGCAAAGCATAAAAACAGGATTTTTTAATATTAAAATCATGGAAGCAGTAAAACCTTCCACCAAGCCCACTGCCGAGTATGTCGCCAATACACTAAACGATAGAAATGTAGAAATAAGGGCAACCATACCTGAAATGTATGCAGCCAATAAATTGGCGATCGACGTCGCAAAAGAATACGTTAGGAATAACGGGCTTGCATCTAAAGATGTACTTGTAGTAGTGCCTAACAGCAGCTGGAAAGAATTTGCAAGAGAAGGCTTATCGCCCGAGCTTGATGGTGCTGAGATAGTAACCCCTTATGAGCTTTTTGTCAGAACCTCGTATGGAAAAAACATAGTAACAAGCGACTTGCTGTTTGCACTTGCTTACGGCACTCTGCCGAAGGCAATGGATGAGACTGTAAAACTGGAAACTGCTAAAGAAATGGCTAATGTGTTGCAGAGCTTCATAGAACAGAAGATTGACTTTAATATGGTAAAAAAGCCAGAATTTAAGAAAGCATTAAAGGAGTTTGTCAAAGAGAACAAGGTATACTTGAAAAATTCATATACCCACCAGTTGAGCGAAGAGGATTCTGAAGAATTTTTGGAGCGATTTATAGCCTTCTTAGACGAGTATAAGGCGCTTCTATATAAAGGCTATCGTGATAGCGGCAGCTTAATCAAAGACATAAAACTTGACGCAAAATTAATTTTGGTGCTAAATATTAGCGACCTCTCGCCGTTATACCAAGAAATTTTTGATGCAACAAGAGAGCCAAAAAATAAAATGATTTATACATCTGCGGAAGAGTCAATTTATTCGTTTTCTGGGGCCGATCCCACGATAAAATCAATTGGTACGGAAAACATAGACTACTATTGTAAAACAGAAATTTTCAATCTCCCATCAGAAAAGTCAGAACAACAAACAAAAGAAGGAATAAAAGCAAGAGATTTAGTATATGGTGCAGTGGAAACAGTAAACGAAATGTTCAAAAGCACACCAGAAGGACCGGTGGCAGTGATGGCTCCTTCAAACTATTTGGCATGGTCTATAGCTGAAGAGTTGAAGCGCTTAGGAATACCATATACTGCTTTTCTTTCCATACCAACTCACGAAGGAATAAAAGAAGATTTTATAAACTTTGTAAAAGGGTTACTTTCTCTCGACGAGGATAGGCATGCGTTGCTCGGCGCTATCTACAACGCTTTTTCACCCATATCTGTTGATGATTTTCTTAACCATAAAGACGAATTTTTATCAGGGAAGAAGGTTAACGCATTCGAACCTTTTCTTGAATTGCAAAAGCGGGCAAAAAATAAGGAAGGATTGATAGAGGTAGCCGAAGAGGCTGTTGAAAAACTTGAAAAAACTACAAAAGACATTAGAGCAATAAAAACAGCCTACATGATGCTTGAAAGATTAAAGAACTACAACCCTGACTCTGGAATTGATTTGATTACTTGGCTAGAAGCCACAGAAGTATCAGAGAATTATATAATTTCAAAGTCTCCAAATTTGGTAGTAGGAACTCCTTACAAAATACTCGGCATTGCCAATTTCTCCACAATCATTTATGTTGTTTCTAGGCCTAGGGAAGGCAGTAGCATTGGAGAAGCGCTAGTAAAGGTTGCACAGCGTGTTTCTAACAAGGGCACCAAGCAAGAAAGCATAGATTCTATGCTGTCTGCAACAGGAGCTGAAAAACTCGTTTTTGTAGCTACAAACTATGAAACGCTATACGGGCTTGGGCTTGGTCCGCAGGAAATAAAGAGAAGCGAAGAAGGCCGTAGCAGGGCAATAGATTTGTACTCGCCACTTGGCAGTGTAGAAGAGTATATCCGAAACTACCTTACTAGCCTTACTGGAATCCACTATTCTTTCCTTAGCTTAGTAGAAAGCCCAGTCGACCTCTACCAAGAAATATTGGGCATAAGACAGTCTTCCTTGCTTTCGGAGCTTGGCGAAAGAGTTCACGAGGCACTCGCACTGAGCAAACGGTCAGAAGAGGTTGATGAGGAAATCAGGCCATTTATCAGAAATGCTGAAGAGCTGATGAAACAGCTTGGGCAGGAGGGCTACGAAGTGATAGGCAGAGAGAAGCGAATATCGGTAAAATATGCAGACTTTGCCAAAAGGCTAGGGATCAGTTATGCAAACCAATCGAACCAAAAAGACTTTGTAGAAGCCCATGGGACGATAGACTGCATAATGAAGAAAGGGGACGAGTACCTAATAGTAGACTACAAGACAGGGCAGAGCACTTATTTTGATAAAGATTATTACAGGCAGCTTGCATTCTATAGGCTTCTTCTTTCAATTTCCGAAGGCGTTGAAGCCAGTAAAATAAAGATGGCAATACTTCATATAGGCCTAAGAGGGCCATTTGAGGATACTACTAGCGCCAAATCAGAAATTGTAATGGTAAGTGAGCAAGACTACAAAAACGCTTTAGAGGATCTACGCAGGCTGTTTGCAAAGCTTTATGAGTATCGCGACAATCCAGATGCGCTTATTGAGAAAATAGAAATGGCACTAGCTAGAAGGAGCTAGCTTGCCAACAATTCTTTTTTCTATCTTTAGATATCTTCTTAGGATTGAGACTGTGTTCCTTCTCTCATAAGCCGGATCTAGATTGAACTTGGCTATGCTTCTCTTTACCGCGTTTTCAACGACAGCCGAAGCAACAGTGCTTGCTATTTTTATTACATCCCTGTCATTGCTTACAGAGGGTATTATAAATTCTGGACTAAGCCTTCTTCCGACAGTCTTCGCTAAAGCTTTTGCAACATGTGCAAGGAGCTCGTAGTCAACTCTCTTTGCGCCGCAGTCGAGCAGGCCCCTCATCACACCAGGAAACACCAGCAAGTTGTTAACTTGGTTTGGCTTGTCGCTGCGACCTGTAGCTACTACATATGCTCCCGCGTCCTTCGCTTCCTCATAGCCAATCTCTGGCACGGGGTTTGCAAGCGCAAAAACAATGGGCTTAGGGTTCATTGCCTTTATCATCTCTTTGGTAAAGGCCCCTGCAGTTGATACGCCTATAAGCACATCAGCGCCTTTTACAGCTTCACTAAGGGAAAGCGGCGAGCTGGCAGGGCTTGCGTTAGCTATTTCCTCTTTGAGCTCGTTCATGTGCTCTTTTCTCCCTTTGTAAAGCAGGCCCTGCGAATCAAATACATATACCTGCCTGGCACCCATCAGAGTCAACAGCTTGAAAATGCCATAGCCTGCCGAGCCTGCGCCGTTTATTATTATCTTTACATCCTCGAGCTTGCTACTTCTCAGCTTGAGTGCATTAAGAAGCGCTGCGGCAACAACCGTCGCTGTGCCATATTGGTCATCATGGAATATAGGTATGTCGAGGAGCTGCGTAAGCCTGTTTACTATCCTCACCGCCTTTGGCGTTTCTATGTCTTCTATGTTTATGCCACCGAAAGAAGGGGCTATGTTCTGGACAAACTTTACTATTTCGCTCTCATCAGTTGTGGCTATGCAAAGCGGCACTGCGTCTACTCCGCCAAGCCTCTTGAAAAGAAGCGCCTTGCCCTCCATTACAGGCATGCCCGCCTCTGGGCCCACGTTGCCCAGGCCGAGTATCCTGGTGCCATCAGTTACTATTGCTATGGTATTTTGCCTGTTTGTATATACGTACGACTTTTCCTTGTCTTCCTTTATTGCCTGTGTTACATAGGCCACTCCAGGAGTATAGAAGATTGAAAGGTCCTCTTTCGTGGAAGCCCTTACCTTAGGCAGTATCTCTATCTTTCCCTTATACCTCTTGTGCAACTCCAGCGCTTCGTCTGCGTTTACCATATTACCGGGTTATAATTTTTGACACTAAGATATTTTAGCTTTATTAGCAGTCAGTGTTACCAGGATTGAAGCCTGTCCCTTAGCTTGTAGAACGCATTCCACAGCCATTTGGGCATTCTCTCGCCAAACTGGTTGAAGAAGCCTTCCACTGCGTCGAGCTCTTCAAGCCACTCCTTCTTGTCTACCTTAAGAAGCAAATCCAATGTTTCCTCGCTTATTTTGCCCTTGTCGAAGCTTGACTTCTCTGGCAAGTAGCCTATAGGGCTCTCTATTGCTTCCGCCTCACCAGTAACCCTCTTTGTTATCCAGCTTATTACTCGCATGTTTTCCCCAAAGCCTGGCCACATAAACTTGCCGCTTGCATCCTTCCTGAACCAGTTGACGTTGAAGAACTTTGGCTTCTTTTCCAGCTTGCTCACGACACTGTGAAAATGGT